>NZ_CBDTOK010000081.1:0-14392 GCF_965361945.1 Zongyangia sp.
CGCCCTGCGCCGCCTGATCCCCTATGCGGAAGAAAAGAATGTCACCCTGCTGGTGGAAACCAACGGCGTCTACACCGATACCGCCCGGCTGCGGGATCTGCTGGATCAAATTGACAGCGACAACATCGGCGCCTTGTGGGATATCCATCATCCCTACCGTTTTGCTGGAGAGGCTCCAGGAAAGACGGTGCAGAACCTAGGCGCATACATTAAATATACCCACATTAAAGATTCTGTCATGGTGGACGGCAAGGTCTGCTACAAGATGATGGGAGAAGGCGACCTTCCCATTGACGACATCATGCTGGCCCTGCGTTCCATCAACTATGAAGGCTATATTTCCCTGGAGTGGCTCAAGCGCTATGCCCCGGATCTCAGCGACGCCGGCATTGTCTTCCCCCACTTTGCCAATTTCATGAGCCACTATATGAGTTCTCCCGCCGAATCCCGGCGGCTTTATGACAACCACGCCAAAACCGGAAAATATGTCTGGCCGAAGGAACACCTGATTGACCTGACCTTCCCCCAGGTCTTAGACCGGATGGTGGACGAGTTCCCGGATCAGTATGCTTTCCGCTATACCACCCTGGACTACACCCGGACCTATTCCCAGTTCAGGGATGACGTAGATCAATTTGCCCGGGCCCTCATCGCCATGGGCGTTAAAACCGGCGACCATGTGGCCATCTGGGCCACCAATGTGCCCCAATGGTTCATCACCTTCTGGGCCACCACCAAAATCGGCGCTGTGCTGGTCACCGTCAACACCGCCTATAAGATCCACGAGGCGGAGTACCTTCTCCGCCAGTCGGATACCCATACCCTGGTTATGATCGACGGCTACAAGGACTCCGACTATGTGGGGATCATCAAGGAACTGTGTCCGGAGCTGGCTACTCTGCCCAAGGGCCGTCCCCTTCACAGCAGAAAGCTGCCCTTCCTGCGCAATGTCATCACGGTGGATTCCAAACAGCCGGGCTGCTATACCTGGGAAGAGGCCTTGGAACTGGCCGATCATGTTCCCATGGAGGCGGTGTATCGCCGTGCTGCGGCCATCCACAAGGATGACGTCTGCAACATGCAGTACACCTCCGGTACTACCGGTTTCCCCAAAGGCGTTATGCTGACCCACTATAACGTGGTCAACAACGGCAAGGCCATTGGCGACTGCATGGATCTTTCCACGGCAGACCGGCTGATGATCCAGGTACCCATGTTCCACTGCTTCGGCATGGTACTGGCCATGACGGCCGCCATGACCCATGGCACCACCATGTCCCCCATCCCTGCCTTCTCCCCCAGCAAGGGACTGGCCTGCATCAACCAGGAAAAGATTACCGCTTTCCACGGAGTTCCCACCATGTTTATTGCCATGTTGGGACATAAGGATTTTGATAAGACTGATTTCAGCTATATGCGCACCGGTATTATGGCCGGCAGCCCCTGCCCCATCAAGGTGATGGAGGATGTCATCGAAAAGATGAACATGAAGGAAATCTGCATCACCTATGGACAGACCGAGGCTTCTCCCGGCTGTACCATGAGTAAGACCACCGATTCCATTGAGGCCCGGGTCAACACTGTCGGCGGCGCTATGTACGGCGTAGAATGCAAGATTGTGGATCCGGAAACTGGGGAGGACCTGCCCGACAATGTGGACGGCGAATTTGTGGCCCGGGGCTATAATATCATGAAGGGCTATTATAAGATGCCGGAGGCAACTGCCGCCGCCATCGACGCGGATGGCTGGCTCCACACCGGCGACCTGGCCCGCCGGGATGAAAATGGATACTATAAGATCACCGGCCGCATTAAGGATATGATTATCCGCGGCGGTGAAAACATCTATCCCAAAGAGATCGAGGACTTCATCTACACCCATCCCAAGGTCAGCGACGTCCAGGTCATCGGCGTCCCGGATAAGGACTATGGCGAGGCGATTATGGCCTGCGTCATCCTGAAAAAGGGGGAAACCATGACCGAGGACGAACTCAAAGAGTATGTCTCTTCCCACATGGCCAAGCACAAGACCCCCGCCTACGTGGACTTTGTGGATAGCTTCCCCATGAATGCCGCCGGTAAGATCCTCAAATATAAAATGCGGGAAAATGCTGTGGAGAAACTGGGCCTGCAGGCCGCTAACGCCATTGAAACCGCATAAACTTTTTATTTAGAAATAAAAGGAACCCTCCAATCAAAAATGGGGGGCTCCTTTTTTCTATGAATAAAATTGTCTGCAATTTTTCGACAGAGAATTGGAGGTTACTTTGTTATAATAATTTCTGGTTTGAGATTTTCCATATCCATCTTGATATAATCCAGCAAAACCTCATCAAAATGGATGGGGGATACCTGGTCGCGATTGCATATTGCAATCAGCGCTTCCAGCTTGTGGCGGGAAAGATTGACATCATGAAAAATATAGGTCTCTCCCTCTTGTTTGGCTACCACGCTCAGCATCGTGTAGGGGCTTTGCCCCTCTTCTTCCCGCTGCTCTTCAACTACCTCGTAACTACTCATAGCTCAACTTCCTTTTTATTGAAATTTCTTTCTTATCTTTATCTGTATTTTACTATATCTGTTAATAATTGTCAATCTTTGGCAAAAGAATAATTTGAAAAAATTTCATAATTTTCCTATTTTTTCTTTCGCTTTTCATGAGGATTGACATTCACAAAAAAATTTTGTATAATAACACAAAAATTGAAAGGGGTAAGCGTGTGATTATTTTTTCTTGCTAACAAAGAAAAGGCAAATGCTGGCAGCCGCAAGCTGTCTGATTTCTTTTGCCCCAATGCAAGAAAGTAATCTGCTTCTCCCCATCTGATTAAGAAGTTCATCTGCGTTTTTATCGGCGCGGAGGGGATATGGCTGTGTAAGCTGCAAGAAGTTTGCTTTCTTGCGGCTTATTTTATTTTTGGAGGCGGTTTTCATGTCTTTGATCAGCGTATCCCATCTCACCTTCTGCTATGAGGGTAGCTTTGACAATATCTTTGAGGATGTATCCTTTCAGATCGACACCGACTGGAAGCTTGGGCTCACCGGCCGCAATGGGCGGGGAAAAACCACTTTTTTAAAGCTGCTCATGGGGCAGTATGAATACAAGGGAACCATTTCCCACAGCGTCCGCTTTGACTATTTCCCCTTCGAAGTTTCACAGCCGGAGCGGATGACCTTGGACATAGCGGAGGAAATCCTTGACGGCGCCGAGTCTTGGCGGCTATTCCGGGAGCTTTCCCTGCTGGAGGTGGACAGCGAGGTCCTCTACCGCCCTTTTTCCACCCTGAGCCAGGGGGAACGGACCAAAGTCCTGCTGGCAGCCCTTTTCCTGCGGGAGAACAACTTCCTCCTCATCGATGAGCCTACCAACCATTTGGATCAACATGCCCGGCAGGTGGTTGCGGAGTATCTCAAGGGCAAGCGGAGCTTTATCCTAGTTTCCCATGACCGTGCCTTCCTCGACGGCTGTATCGATCACATCCTCTCGATTAACCGCTGCAACATTGAGGTGCAGCGGGGGAATTTTTCCAGCTGGCAGGAGAACAAGCACCGTCAGGATCAATTTGAGATGCAGGAAAATGAGCGGCTGCAAAAGGATATCCGCCGGCTTTCTGCCGCGGCCCGGCGGACCTCCGGTTGGTCAGACCGGGTGGAGGCCAGCAAATACGGGGAAGACGCTTTTGACAAGGGCTATATCGGCCATAAATCAGCCAAGATGATGAAACGGGCCAAGGTCATTGCCCGGCGGCAGCAGGAGGCTCTGGAGCAAAAGTCTTCTCTGTTAAAAAACCTGGACACATCTGAATCCCTTTCCCTGAAAAATCTGGACTTTCACAAAAAGGTGCTGGCCCAGATCCAGGATCTATCCATCTCCTATGACGGCCGTCCTGTAACCGAACATCTGAGCTTTACAGTAGAGCGGGGAGACCGCATTGCCCTGGTGGGAAAGAATGGGGCGGGAAAATCCAGTGTCTTAAAGCTTCTGCTGGGGCAGGATATCCCCCACACCGGTCATGTAGTTGTAGCCCAGGGGCTGGTGATCTCCTGTATCCCCCAGGATACCTCCTATCTCCAGGGGGATCTCCGGGAATATATCGAAAGCCAAGGGCTGGACGAAAGTCTTTTTAAGGCCATTCTGCGGAAGATGGACTTTTCTCGGGAACAGTTCTCCAAGGGGATGGAGCAGCTCAGCGCCGGACAAAAGAAAAAGGTGCTTCTCGCCCAAAGTCTATGCCAGGAGGCCCATCTCTATCTCTGGGACGAGCCCCTCAACTACATCGATATTCTCTCTCGCATCCAGATTGAGGAACTGATCCTCAACTGCCGGCCCACCATGGTGTTTGTGGAGCATGACGCCGCCTTTCAGTCCAAGGTAGCGACCAAAATTATTCCTCTGTGATGCGGCTGGAAGCTATCCTTCAGATTCCAAAAGGAAGTTATTCATATTATCTAAAAATGGCGGTGGAATTCTATACTGGATATCCGAGGAATGTGTTGATTCCATGAATTTTTGTCAGAAATCTTTATTTTCCCCTTGATCTGTGCTATAAATAGAGATACCGCAAAAATGATCTGAAGAAGAAAGGGTTATCACAGTGAAAAAAAGAATTCTTTGTGCCGCCGCTCTCTGCGTCGCAGTTATGCTGGGCGGATGTGCAAGCAATGACAGCGGAAACGAATATGTAAAATTAGGCGAATACAAAGGCCTGGAAGTACAGGTGGAAACGCCCGTCGTCACCGATGAGGAAGTCAATGCCCAAATCGAGCGTCTTTTGAGCGATAAGTCCACCACCGAAGAGGTCACCGGCCGGCCGGTGGCAGACGGCGATGTGGTCAACATTGACTATGAGGGTCTCGTCGACGGCGAGGCTTTTGACGGCGGTTCCGCCGAGGGCTATGACCTGACCATCGGCTCCGGCCGTTTTATCGATGGCTTTGAAGAGGGGCTCATCGGAGCTGAAATCGGCGACCAGGTCAGCCTGAACCTCACCTTCCCCGATCCTTATGACAACAACCCCGATTTGGCAGGGGTCCCAGTGGTTTTCAATGTCACCGTCAACAGCATCCAGGAAACTGTCACGCCGGAATTGACCGATGAGTTTGTTCAGACCTTAGGCGATGAGTATCAGACGGTGGAAGACTACACTACCGCGTTGAAAAATTCCTTACTGGAACAAAAACAGCAGAGCATTGACTCCCAGACTATATCGGACCTTCAGGATATGCTGCTGGAAAACTGCGAAATCCTCCAGTATCCAGAAGGGGCTGTGGATGACTATGTGGCGGAGATGACCGACTATTATAACGAGTACGCCGCCGCCTACAGCATGACCTTGGATGAGTTTATGCAGCAAAACTATGGCATGACAGAGGAAGAGTTCAACGAAGAGGCCCAGACCGTGGCGGAGCAAAACGTGGGCTTGGAGTTGATCTATCAGGCCATCGCTGAGGCGGAGGGCATCTCCATCAGCGACGAGGAGTACGCAGAGCTCTGCACGCAGTATACCTCTGACTTCGGCTTTGAAACCGAGGAGGAGTTTGTGGAGTACTACGGCGGTGAAGAAGAGGTCCGGGCCAACATGCTGGCGGATAAAGTCCTGGAATTTGTCGCTGACAACGCGGTGGAAGTAACCGCTTAAATCCAATAAAAAAGTCCCCGGAAAACCGGGGATTTTTTATGTGCTAGATTTGTTATCAAAATGGGTTCGGGAGAAAGCCTCACTCCCGGGCCCATTTTTCTATTGCAGCAGTTCTTCCAAAAGCCGCCGGATGACCACAGGGTTTCCCTTCCCCGCCGTCTTTTTCAGCACCTGTCCTATAAGGGGCTGGATGGCCTGGCGCTTTCCATTTTTGTAGTCAGAAACGGACTTCTCGTTTTCTATCAGCGCCTGCTCTACCAAGGGCCGCAGCACGCCCTCGTCGCTTTGCTGCCACAGTCCTTCCCGCTCTGCCAGCGCCTCTGGATCCTGATCCTCCTCCCACAGTGCCTGGATGAGGCGTTTTCCGGTGCCGGAGTTGATTCTCCCTTCCTCCAGCAGATCCGCAATCCGCCCCAGGTGGGCAGGGGCAATGGGAATTCTAGTTTCGCCCACCGGCAGCAGACGGAACACCTCGGAGGTAATCAGATGGGCTAGGTTTTTTACTCCTTTGGAGTGAGCAGCCGCCGCTTCAAAGTAGTCGGCGATCTCCCGCTGGGATACCAGCGCCTCCGCGTCGGCGGCAGTCAGGCCAAAACGTTCCAGATAGGCGGCCTTCCTCTCGTCGGGGAGGACGGGGATTTCCCCTTCCAGCCGGGCAATGGTGGTGTCAGACAGGACAATGGGCACAAGATCCGGATCGGGGAAATACCGGTAGTCGTTGGCGTTCTCCTTCCGCCGCATGGAGAAGGTCTTGCCGGTTTTTTCGTCGAAACGGCGGGTTTCCTGAACAATCTTTTCCCCTGCCTCCAGGGCCTCCACCTGGCGCTTGTATTCGTAGGTGATGGCCTTCTGGATAAACTGGAAGGAGTTGAGGTTTTTCATCTCGGTGCGGGTGCCAAAGGCTTTCTCTCCCCGCTTCCTCACCGAAAGGTTCACGTCACAGCGCAGGGAACCCTCCTGCATCTTGCAGTCGGAAACCCCGGTATAGAGCATAATGGCCCTCAGCTTCTGGACATAGGCCACCGCCTCCTCCGCCGAGCGAATATCCGGCTCGGAGACAATCTCAATCAGGGGGACGCCGCACCGGTTATAGTCACAGAGGGTGCCGCCTGAAGCGGTGTGGATCAGTTTTCCCGCGTCCTCCTCAATATGGATGCGGGTGATGCCAATCCGCTTTTCCCCCGCCTTGGTCTGGATGTCCAGCCAGCCGTGCTCACACAAAGGCAGGTCGTACTGGGAGATTTGATAGGCCTTGGGCAGGTCGGGGTAAAAGTAGTTTTTCCTATCCTCCTTGGAGTAGCGGGCGATGGTGCAGTGGGTGGCAAGGCCCGCTTTCACCGCATACTCCACCACCTGTTCATTGAGCACCGGCAGGGTTCCCGGCATTCCCATACAGACCGGGCAGCACTGGGTGTTGGGCGCGGCGCCAAAGGCGGTGGAGCAGCCGCAGAAAATCTTGGTCTTGGTTTTCAGCTCCACATGGACCTCCAGGCCGATGACCATCTCGTAAACTGTACTCATTTTTTCTCCCCCTTTCTCCACATTTCCAAGGCGTAGCCCGCCTGGTAGAGCTTGCGCTCTGAAAAGGCGGGGCCGATCAGCTGCATGCCGATGGGCAGCCCTTCCTTATCCTCCCCGCAGGGCAGGGACAGGGCGGGTACCCCGGCCATATTCACCGGCACGGTATAGACATCCCCCAGGTACATGGAAAGGGGATCGCTGACCTTCTCCCCGATACGATAGGCGGTGGTAGGCGCCACGGGGGAAAGGATCATGTCGCAGGAACGGAATACCCGGTTCATATCCTCCACAATGAGGGTGCGGGCCTGCAGCGCCTTTTTATAGTAAGCGTCGTAGTATCCGGAGCTCAGCGCGAAGGAACCCAGCATAATCCTCCGTTTGACCTCAGGGCCAAAGCCCTCGCTCCGGGTGTTTTTATATAGGTCGTCTATACTTTCGTAGTTTTCCGCCCTGAACCCGTACTTGACCCCGTCAAATCGGGCCAGGTTGGAGGAGGCTTCCGCACTGGAAAGGATATAGTAGGCAGGCAGCGCATGGCCCAGGCTCTTCATGGAGACCTCTTCGATCTCAGCGCCCAGGCTGCGGTACGCTTTGGCCACTGCCAGGATGGCGTCCCGGATTTCCGGAGACAGCCCCTCCCCAAAATATTCCTGGGGAAGGGCAATCTTCATCCCCTTGACGCCCCTCTCTATCCCTTCGGCAAAGTCGCCGTAGGTCCGGTCAACGCTGGTAGCGTCCCGCTTATCGTGCCCCGCGATGGCGGTGAGGACCATCGCATTATCTCGCACGTCCCGGGTCAGCGGGCCGATCTGATCCAGGGAGGAGGCAAAGGCGATGAGGCCGTAGCGGGAAACCAAGCCATAGGTAGGCTTCATCCCCACTACGCCGCAGAAGGCCGCGGGCTGGCGGATGGAGCCGCCGGTGTCAGAGCCCAGGGCATAGGCCGCCTCGTTGGCTCCCACCGCGGCGGCACTGCCTCCTGAACTGCCTCCTGGCACCCGGGAGGGATCCCGGGGATTGCGGGTCACCTTGTAAAAGCTGTTTTCGGTGGAGGACCCCATGGCAAATTCATCCATGTTGGTCTTGCCCAGCATCACCATCTGCCGCTCCTGAAGCCGCTCCATCACCGCCGCATCATAGGGAGGGATGAAGTTGCCCAGCATCTTGGAGGCACAGGTGGTTTTCACCCCTTTGGTGCAGATGTTGTCTTTGATGGCCCCCGGAACCCCGGCCAAGGGATGCAGGATTTCTCCTGCCGCCCGGCGCTCATCCACCTTCTCGGCGGCGGCAAGCGCTATCTCCCCGGTGACGGTGAGATAGGCGGCGGTTTCCCCGTCCTTTTCCTCAATGGCCTCCAGATAGGCCTGGGTAGCCTCTACCGAAGAAATTTCCATTTTCTCCAACGCCTGGGACAGCTCATATGCTGTCATATCTGTTAGTTTCATCTTTCTCCCCCCTTACTCTTCCACCACTTTGGGCACATAAATATAGCCGTCCTGCACGGTGGGTGTATTTTGCAGCAGTGAATCCCGGTCAAAGCTGGGAACCACCACATCCTCCCGGAACACATTTTTCATAGGAAGCACATGGGCGGTGGGCTCCACCCCCTCGGTATCCAGGGCGGAAAGCTGATCGGCAAAGGCGATGATGGCCGAAAGCTCCTGCTTCATGGTCTTTTTCTCCTCCGGGCTCAAGGTGAGCTTGGATAAATCGGCCACATTATCCACATCAATGTCCACGGTTTTCTTCCGGGAGCCTCCGGCGCCTTTGTCCGCCCTGCGTCGCTGGACCTCCCCAACGCCCAGGTGAAGGGCCTCCAGCTGCTCATCGTCCACCATTCCCGGCGCCCCTGTCAAGGGGCAGGAGGCGTCCTTGACCTTGGGGAAAGCGATGACCTGCCGCAGGGAGTCCTCCCCCAACAGCAGCATGGCCAGCCGGTCTAATCCAAAGGCGAAGCCGCCGTGGGGCGGAGTGCCATACTGGAAGGCGTGAACCATAAATCCAAACCGGTTTTCGATTTCTTCGTCGGTAAAGCCTAATGCCTCAAACATCTTCTGCTGAATCTGGTCGTCATGGATACGGATGCTGCCGGAACCCAGCTCCACGCCGTTTAGCACCACGTCATATGCCTGGGCCCGAACCCGGCCTGGATCGGTCAGCAGATAGGGCACATCCTCAGGATAGGGCATGGTGAAGGGGTGATGGGTGGCCACAAACCGGCCTTCTTCCTCCGAATACTCAAACTGAGGGAAGTCGGTGACCATGAGAAACCGGAAGTCATCCTTCCGCCGCAGTCCCAGCATCTCCCCTAAATCTAATCGAAGCCGTCCCAGGGTATCCCGCACCTTGGCAAGGGTCCCGGCTCCAAAGAGGATAAAGTCGCCGGGCTTAGCGTCCACCCTTGCCAGGATGGCATCCATCTCCTCTTTGGTAAAGTATTTTGTCAGAATGGAATAGAGGGAACCATCGGGCTTTCGGGCAATCCAAGCCATGCCGCCGGCGCCATAGCTCTGGGCCTTGCGGGTGAGATCCTCAATCTGGGTGCGGGTAAAATCGGCGCAGCCCTTGACATTAATCGCCCGCACCACGCCGCCAGCGTCGGCCACCTTTCGAAACACCGAAAATCCGCAGGACCTGGCAATATCGGTCAGATCCACAATGGGCAGATCAAACCGCAGGTCCGGCTTGTCGGAACCATAGCGGTCCATGGCTTCCTGCCAGGTCATCCGCGGGAATGGCCCCTCGATTTCCCGCCCCATCATCTGGCGGAAAATATGTTTAAAAAGCTTTTCCAGATGCTCCAGGATGTCCTCCTGGTCCACAAAGGACATCTCCATGTCCACCTGGGTAAATTCCGGCTGCCGGTCGGCCCGCAGGTCCTCATCCCGGAAGCACCGGGCCACCTGGTAGTATCGGTCCACACCGCCCACCATCAACAGCTGCTTAAAAATCTGGGGGGACTGGGGCAGAGCGTAAAATTCCCCCGGATGGACCCGGCTGGGCACCAGGTAGTCCCGGGCTCCCTCCGGCGTGGACTTGGTGAGGATGGGGGTTTCCACCGCAATAAAGCCCCTATCGTCCAGATAGCGCTCTGTGATCCCCTGAAGCTTATGGCGAAACCGCAGGTTGCGAAGCATATTCGGCCGCCGGATGTCCAGATACCGGTATCTGAGCCGCACCTCTTCCCGGACACTGCCCCCTTCCTCTATGGGGAAGGGCAGGGGCCTTGCGCTGGAGAGACGCTCCAACTTCCGGGCCCGCAATTCAATGGTGCCGGTGGGGATGCGGGGGTTGTAGGTTTCCTCATCCCTGATACACAGCGGCCCCTGGACGGCGATGACCGATTCATTTTTGAGTCCCTCCGCCAGAGCAAATTCCTCCGGCGAAAGATTGGCGGCGTTAAAAACCACCTGGAGGGTGCCTTCCCTATCCCTGAGATCGATGAAGATGACACCGCCCATATCCCGCTTGGACTGGACCCATCCCATGGCTGTCACCGTCTGGCCTACGCTTTCCTCCCGGAATGCGCCGCAATAACCTGTTCTTTTCATCCGATTGACCCCCTTTATCCATTGGCCCATCCCAGGGCCGGTGTGTCTCTGTTTTGGCTGAGCCTCCACAGTGATCGCAAAATCAATGGGACAGCCATAAGCTTGCTTCAAATAAAAAAGGCTTTTCGTCCCCGAAAAAGGGACGAAAAGCCTTTGACTTCCCGTGGTGCCACCCAGTTTGAACTGCGCCTTTGCAGTTCCCTTTCGGCACAGGTCCTTGCTCCTATGCCCAGCGGCTATAACGCTCCGCCTGCGGCTGGATCTACTCGCTTTTGCTTTCGGCCAGCAGCTCCGGGATGTTCTTCTTCTGGAAATCCGCGCCGGGCTTCCACCCTCCCCGGCTCTCTGTGGCTACCATTCCAAAATACTCTTCCCATCATCGCTTTTGATGTGGTAATTTTTCTTTATTATATCCCGAAAATTCGGAATGTCAAGAATTTTTACAGAATTTTTGCATCAAAGGACCGGTTCTCCCGCTGGTTTTGGCAGGTCAGCGGGGGCATTGACCATCAGCTTTTCCCTCCATTTCCCGGTACGGAACCGGATCAGGAATACCACCGCTCTGACACATTCATCCAGGGCCATGGCAATCCAGATGCCCACCAAACCGTATCCTAAAACAATGCCGAAGAGATAGCCTAGGGCGACAGCTACACTCCACATAAAGATGACGCCTACCGCCACCGGCACCTTCACATCTCCAGCGGCTACCAGACACCGGCTCATGACGATGTTGACCGCCCGGCCAAGCTCTAAGAGAAATTCTACCAGAATGATTTCCCTGCCTAGGGCATGGACTGCCGGGTCATCGGTAAAGAGGGAGAAGATCCAATCGCTTCCAAGGAAGATGACCAGGATCAGGGAGAGGGATGCCAAAATAGATATCCCCAGGGTTCGTTTTACCCGATAGCTCACCCGATCCAGCTGTCCTGCTCCGATGAGGTAGCCCAAAGCGATTTGGGTGGCCTGGGCAATGGCCGTGGTGTAAACATAGGCCACATTGGCCAGCATACTGCAATAAACCTTGGTGGCGATGACCGTCGTACCAAAAATGTTGATCAACCCCAGGATTACAATCTGAGACAGGTTATAAGAAAGCTCCTCCCCGCAGGAGGGCAGTCCAATAAAGAGCAGCTTTTTGGCTGTATCCTTTGGAAAAGGACGAAAATAAACGGGAGAAATACGAATTCCCGTTTTTTTCAGGAAAAGGAAAAAGACGATGACCAGACCAATGAACTTGCTGATATCGGTGGAAATGGCCGCCCCTACAATGCCAAGACGGGGGGCGCCCAAAAGTCCGTTGATGAGGATGGCGTTGCCCACAATATTGAGCAGGTTCATGATGAGGGATACCATCATCACATGTCCCAGCATGGCAAAGGAGCGCAAGATGGCCGCAAATGTCATATAAAGGCCCTGGATGAGGATACAGCTGCCCACAATGAGCAGATAGCTGCTGGCTTCTCCAATGATCTCTTCCGGAATCTGCATCCAAACAAAAATCTGGCGGTGCAGTATGACGATGGCAGCTGTGGTAACAAGGCTTGCCACCGCGATAATCAGCACCGATATATTGCAGACCTCACCGATTTTGCGGCGATTGTCCGCACCTAAATATTGGGAGAGCAAAATGGTGGTAGCAACGCTCATCACATTGAGGACAATGATGACAATATTCATCACCTGGTTGGCGTTTCCGATGGCGGCCACCGAGTTTTGTGAATAGTGGCTGACCATAAATTGGTCCACATTGCCCACAAGAAGCTGCAAAAGCAGCTCCACAAAGATGGGCACCGACATCTTAAATACCTGTTTGGTTGAATCCTGATAGGCAATCATAAAGGCCGCCTTCTTCCGTGAATTACTAAAGTGCATTTCCTGCAAATCCTCGCCCATTATATCACAAAGATTTCCGGCCGCAATACCCTTTTGAAAGTTCTCAAAAAGCTCTAAAATTCCAATCTTTCTGTGCATTTTACTTTGTAAGCTTTCACAGAAACAATCTCTCTTTAGACAGATTGCTTGAATCTTGCAGTTTCATTTTCTGCATTTTTATTCTTGATGTTGATTTTTTCTATCTATGAATAAAGCATCAAAAAATCAGTAAATTCCGCATAAAATTTATTCTAAATTACCTTTAATTATTGATAAATATCGCCACATTTATTATAACGATATTACTTATATTTCCCTTTTGGTAAAAGGCTTAAGGGAAGTTTATCACATTGAGAAGAAGGAGTGAATGATTCCCATGCAAACACGTTCACGCAAACGATGGCCCAGCCGCCTGCTTTCGCTGGCTTTGGCTATGGCCATGATCCTATCCACCCTGCTGACCCAGATTCCTGTCTTGGCGGCAGAGTCCCTGCCATTAGGCGGATGGACCAGCCCCCATAACAACTTTCAGGAGGAAAACGGCAAGGTAACCCTGACAAGTACCGGGGACAACAACTTTGTCGTCTCTGATACCCGTGTCACCGCCTTCACCATGGAGGCGGATATGACCATGGTCTCCGGCGACGCGGCAGGACTTATGTTCGCTGTGGAGGACAAAGAAAACCCCGGCTCTTCCTGGGGCGCCCTCCATGTGGAGGCCAGCCGGGTACGCGCTTTCCACGTGCCCAACCTGGACAAACTGGATACCGCTGTGGCCATTGACCCGTCTGTGCAGCAGCAGAAAGTCCATATCAAGGTTTCCATGGATGCCTCCGGCAATCTGCGGGTCTTTTTGAACAACAGCGATACCCCCACCCTCTCCGCCCAGTATGACGGCTATACCGGCGGTTATCTGGGGCTTTGCTCCTGGAGGGGTGACGCTGTATTTGAAAACATCACCTACACAGAAGAGGCCCAGATCGGTTTTTCCACTAACATTTCCGGCTGGTACGCGGCCGGCGGTGACTGGACCGTCACCGACAGCGGCTACCGTGCCAATAACCCCGCCATGGGCAACACCTACGCCTATTCCGACGAGGTCATCCCCACCGGCAAAAACTTTGTGCTGGAAGGCAAACTGCACATTGAGGTGCCCGAAGGGGGCGGCGGCGCCGGCATCGCCATTGTCCCCAACACCGCCAATCCCAATGAAACCTGGTACTGCGCCAATATTGACAAGATGTATGGCAATACCACCCGTTTCTTTAAAAACCGGTACCCCGGCGGCGATTTTTGGAGCATCGGCAGAAACCTGACTGCGGAAGAAACAGCGGCCAAAGACTATACCCTTCGCATTGAGTACACCGACGGCGTCTTTCGCTATTATCTCAACGATACCCTGGTAGACTCTTATCCCAACGATACCTTTACCGGCGGTACCGTGTCCCTGATGACCTTCAATTCCGACACCACCTTCCAGAACGTCAATATTACCTATGGCGGTCCTTCGGTGACGGGGGAGGCCCTCACCGGCTGGAGCGGCGGCAGCTTCCAGGGAGGAGAGGGGACGGAGCCCGTCTATGTAGAGAACACCGGCGTCAACAACTTTGTCATGTCCACCACCCAGGGCAAATACTTCACCATGGAGGCGGATATGGTTCTGGAGGAAGGCTGCGAAGCGGCTGGCTTCCTCTTTGGCGTCCCCAACCGGGGCAATCCCGGCGCTGACTGGTGCGCCCTGCAGATCAATAACTACCACGAAAACGGCAAGGCCAGAGTCTTCAATGTGCCCAATCTGGACCTTCT
>NZ_CBDTOK010000082.1:0-15639 GCF_965361945.1 Zongyangia sp.
CTGGGGAATCGATTCCTGGGAGGTGTTTTCTTCCTGCAGCGCATCCTGCAAAAGCTTGCGCATAGGTGAAGATGTAGGAACATCTCCGTCATTCTTCGGCGTCTCCGGCTTCTGGACCTCCGGATGTCTCTTTTCCCAGATCAGCAGTAACACTAGCGCCGCGATTCCCACTCCAGAGATAATGCTTCCGACTACCACCTCGGCCGGAAGGAAGGTCAGGGTAATTTCATGCTCACCCGCCGGCAGATCGCAGGCCAGCAGAGCGTCCATAACCCGATAGGTCTCTACCTTTTCGCCATCAATCTTGATGGTCCAGCCATCCTCATAGGGAATAGAGGTATACAGCACCATATCCTCCGGGGCGTTCACAGTGGCGGTCAATTTGGTTTCGTTGACCTTTTCAAGATTTACCTCGTTTTCTTTAAGCTGCGCAATGGCCTCCTCAAACAGCTCCCGGTCAAAGGTATAGAAATAGGCGTCCTTGATGTAGACTTCGCTTTCGGTCAGGGTCATGGTCAGCTCGAGAGTTTCCCCTGCGGAAAAATCTCCCATATTCATGATGTGATAGGTCTCATTGTCAAAGAAGGTATCCAGCCAGCCATCGTTGACCCAGAGGTTGACCTTCCGCTCATAATTGGAGGGAAAATAGCAGTAAACCGGGCCATCAATATTGTTCTGGATGGTATAGTCCACCTGGGCGGTCACCCCTTCGGTGACCGGCGAATATTTGATATGGTCTTCCGCTTGTTCCTCCTTGAGGTTGACAAGGTCGGTATTTATAATTGTTGCCGGCCGGAAAAACTCCTGATATTCGGTGCCCAGCATAGCGCTGAGCAGCTGATTTTGCAGTTCAAAGGGGTTATCGTTGTCGATAGCCACCTCTTTGACCTCCGAAGCCGCTGGGAACACAATGGGCAGCACATTGGGGTTTTCATAAACGCCAATGCCGTTTTCCTCAAAGGCCAATTGATAGGGCTTGTCCATCGTCCCCTTGTCTAGGACATACTTGATACCGAAAACAGAATCTACAATTTCGGTGGCGCCTAGGTACTTGGTCCAGTGTCCTCTGGCACTCATTCCCAGCTTGAGCATCATGTTAATGGCTTTTTCGTTGAGGGAAGAACTGGAATGGGACAGTCCATAAACGCCTAAGGTCATATTGTCGTTGACCATGCGGGTAAAATTCTTCTCGCTCCGATAGAAACTGCCATCCCGCTCATACATCTCATCCACCACCGGCTGGGTGGGGTCCATAAACTCCCGGTAGGAAGTCCGGGTAGAGTAGACGATGTCCTCGTCCTGGGCCTGGATGGTATTCCAGGCAGAGGCGCCCATCTCCAAAAACACAGTAAAGACAAGTACTGCGGGAACCACAGCCTCTGCCTTATCCTTGTGCTGAAGCAAAAGCATCCCCACATAGATGGTAGCGGTGATTACGGCCAGCCAGATAGAGCCTTCTGGAGAAATATATTCAAAGGCAAAGTGATCGGTCAGTGCGATGAGGAAAAGCAGTCCTGCATAGCACTTGATAATAGAGGCAAAGGGTACCTCTTTGATCCGCTCAAAGGCCTCTCTGGCAAAGATGAGCAGCAGGAAACAGAACATGAAAGCGTAGCGGTAATTCAGCCAGTTAGGCACCGCAAAACCGTGCCACATAAGATCGATGGTACGCACATTCATGGAGATAAACATGATCCCCAAAATCCCCGCGGAAAGAAACTTTCTGCGCAGGGAAATATTCTTGTTGAGGAAATACAGCGGCAGAAGCACCAGGGTGAGCACACCGCAGTAGATCATGGGCAATCCTTCCGGCCGCAGGGTATCGTAGGAAGAGGGAAGGAGCTTGGAGAAAAACTGGAAAAAGTCAAATTGAGAAACCGGGCTAAAGTCAGGTGTAGAAAATCCCAGCTTGCCCAGGCGCAGGGAATACATGGTGGGCAGCAGAATAATAGCCGCAATGGCTACCGCGATGGCAGCGCAAAGCATGAACCAGCCAAATTTTCGGAGGAATCGGCGGAAAGTGCCCACTTCCTCCCGGCTGAAGTAGTAGTAAAGGAAATAGAGGAAACAGAAAATTCCCACCATGTAGCCGATATAGTAGTTGGCCAGGAAGCAAAGGGCCAAGGGGATGATAAACAGAGCAAACTTCCGTTTGTCTACCAAGCGTTCAATACCCCAAATAATCAACGGCAGGGCAATGAGACCATCCAGCCACATGATGTTATTGGCCTCCGCCACCACATAGGCCATGGTAGCGTACATGAAGGAAAAAATCAGGGTGGATATTCTGGAAGATCGCTTTTGATAATTGAGATAAATGGCCATGGTCAATCCGCAAGAACCGATCTTGAGCAGGGTCATGGCCAGGATGGCCTCGGTAATCATGGTATCGGGAAAGAGCAGGGTTAAAAAGCTAAACGGGCTTGCCAGATAGTAGGCATACAGCCCCAGCATCTCTCCGCCCAGGGCCCGGGTCCAGGAATAAAGCAGGCCATCGCCGCCTAAAATGGCGTCCCGCATCCGCTCAAAGTAATAAACGTACTGGCCGTTTAAATCCAGTACCAAGAGAGAATTTTCCCCAAAGGGAAAGACAGAAAACAGCGCATAGACTGTCCACATAACGAGAATAGGGATAAAAAACGCGGCCACCAAATGGCCCTTATCCTGCAAAGGATTTTTTATTCGACGATGGTGCACGGGTAGCGCCTCCTGACGTTTTTAAGAATGATGGGGTGGTTGGATGTCTTCTGAAGATCTCGTCTTATCATCCGTGGTCTCACTGACGATATATCTTGGGCGGAACTTGACCTCATCATAGATGCGGGCGATATAGTAACCGATAACCCCCAAGCTAAACATAATGATGCTGCCGATGATGAGCAATAACAGGATGACGGTAGGAAAACCTGCCTCCGAATGTCCCAGCAGCTTGCTGATCAGCGTTTGCAGTCCTAAAACGACGGCAAAGACGAAAAATACAAAGCCACAGATGGTCACCGCCTGCATCGGCGCTGTGGAAAAAGCGGAAATAGAGCGGATCGCATAGCGGAATAACTGTCCCACCGACCATTTGGAGGTACCGGCATGCCGAGGCGGCACCTGGAAATAGACAACGGTGGTCTTATAACCCACCCAGCTGGAAAGCGCTCTGAAAAAGGTTTGCCGCTCCGGCATGGCATTGAGGGAATCCACCACCGGCCGGCCCATCAGCTTAAAATCAGAACAGTTTTCCAAATCGATCTTGCCCACGGCCTTAAGCAGTCCGTAAAACAGCTTGGAAAAACCTTTGTAAAAGATATTCTCTTTTCCCCGGGAAGATTTTCTCGCTTCCACCACATCCACATCATTATGCTCCCAGATGCGGTACATCTCCACAATGGTTTCCGGCGGATGCTGCAGGTCACAGTCCATGACCACCATGCAATCGCCCCTTGCCTCCTTCAGGCCGGCGAAGATGGCCCCCTCCTTGCCGAAATTGCGGGAAAACCGCAATCCACGAATTTGTGAATTTTGTTCGGCTTGCTCTGCAATGGATTGCCAGGTACCATCGGAGGAGCCGTCATCTACAAAGATCATCTCGTAGGGGATGGAGGCCTGCTGCATATGTTTTTTGACTTCTGCGGCGGCGGCCGCTATATTCTCCTGCTCATTATAAGCTGGAACCACAATGGATAATAGTGGCACTACAAACTTCCTCCTCTACTTCTTCTTGAAAATCCACAGTTTGGAAAACACATAGTTGAGGACTATGACCACCACCTGGGCCATAATCTTGACCACCAGATCGTTCATGTGGCAGTAGTCCACCAGAATCACCAGCATTCCCGTGTCCACCACACCGGAAAAAATCCGGGCAGCCACAAAGGAGAAAAGCTCCCGAAAGATGGCACGGGGAGATGTATCTCTGCTTTCAAAAACATAGATCTTATTGGTCACATAGGCGAAGAGGACAGATACCGCCCATGCAATGATGTTGGAGGCCACCATAGGCACTCCAAATAGATTTTTCAGTCCCAAATATACGACAAAGTTCACCAGCGTGGTCAACCCGCCGAAAAATACATACAGGACGATCTCTTTGTATTGGATGAGAAGTCCTTTGATCTTATCTATCATTTCCTATGTCCCCTGTTCCTCAGCTTGTCCACACCATAAGAGTGTCAAAATCACGTTTCATTTATCCCAGCCCCTGAAAAAATCAGAAACCGGGAGAATACTCTTTTCATTTTAACATGGCCCAGGGGGATGTCAAGGCAAAACCTGTTAAAACACAGGAAAGGTCAGGGACCTGTGTCCCTGACCTTTCCTCGGTTCTGAAGGCTATAGAATAATGCAGATCAGCCCCGAGCAGCCCTCGTTAATAATCCGCTCGATGGTTTCCTGTAAGCGGATGCGAGCTTCTCCCGGCATACGGTAGAGTTTGTTGTGAAGCCCCTCATTGACCAGCTCATGGAGAGATTTCCCAAAAATATTGGACTCCCAGATCTTTTTGGGGTTTTCCTCAAATTCCTGAAGCAGATATCTAACCAGCTCTTCCGACTGTCTTTCACTGCCCACAATAGGATTGACCTCGGTGGTAATATCCGCCTTCATCATATGGATAGAAGGCGCCGATGCCTTGAGGCGGACGCCATACCGGCCCCCCTGTTTGACAATTTCCGGCTCTTCCAGGGAAAGCTCCTCCAATGACGGCATAACAATGCCGTATCCGGTGGCTTCCACCTCTTCCAGGGCGCCTTTGATCTTGTCATATTCTTTCTTCACCCGGGCCAGCTCAATCATGCAGGGCATGAGCCCCGCTTCACCGTCGATCTGCAAACCGGTGGCCTCTCCCAGCACCTGATAGAACAGAGAGGCCTGTAGATGAATCCGCAGGCGGGCCCTGCCTACGCCGTAATCCAGGGAGGTCACATCCGCGCCGGTGATGTACTCACATTCGCTGACGGAAGCAAAAGCGGTCTTGACCGCGCTCATATGGGTAATTCCCGCCGCGCAGCCCTGGATGGCCCCATAGGTTGCGGATTTCAGCCAGTGATCCTTCGGAAGTGTAACCAGCCATTTGGGAATCTCCACCGAGATTTCCTTGACAGGAAATTCCTGCAAAATGGTGGAGAGGATGTCTTTGATATCACTTTCCTCAATATCCAGACAGTTGACCGCCACCACTGGCACACAGTATTTTTCCTCCATCTGATCCCGCAGCTGTCTGGCTTGGGGCGTATTGGGGTACATGCAGTTTAAGAGGATAATAAAAGGTTTGTCGATTTCTTTGAGCTCCTTGATAACCCTTTCCTCTGCTTCTTCATACTCGGCTCTTGGTATATCGGAGATGCTGCCGTCGGTGGTCACCACAAGCCCGATGGTAGAGTGATCGCTGATGACCTTCTGGGTGCCGATCTCCGCCGCCATGTTAAAGGGAATTTCCTGCTCAAACCAGGGGGTTTTGACCATCCGGGGCATTTCGTTTTCTATGTATCCCAGGGAACTGGGGACAATGAAGCCCACGCAGTCAATCAGCCGAACACTGAGCTCACTGCTTCCGTCCAGGCTGATAGAAACAGCTTCCTCCGGAATAAATTTGGGTTCGGTGGTCATAATGGTCTTCCCTGCAGCGGACTGAGGCAGCTCATCTACCGCCCGCTCCCGCCGGAAATCGCTGTCGATATTCGGGATGACCAACGTTTCCATAAAGCGTTTGATGAAGGTCGATTTTCCGCTGCGTACCGGGCCTACGACACCAACGTAGATGTTGCCATCGGTGCGCCGGGCAATGTCTGTATATATGTTACGGCTTTCCATGCCTCCAGTTCCCCCTTTGATCTTCAGTGTATGTTGTTAATCTAAAATCGGAATCAGGATCATGCCTCGTCTTCTCACCCTTTCATCCTCCAAGCCGTTTTCCTCCATGACCGCCTGGACAGAAGTATTAAAGCGTTTGGCAATATCCCATATATCCTCCGATTCATCTGCGTAGTAGATGGTCAATGCGCTGTCGTCGCCGTTTTTCTCTTTTTCTCCCGCCACCTCAATGTCGGTGAGAAGCTGCTGCTTCATCATGTCATAGACGCAACCCATAAATTTTACGTCACAGCGCACTTCCAGCTTCCGGGAACTGAGGGTGAAGGCATTGGAAAGCACCGAGGCATCCAGCTCACACACCGGGCTTTCTGGTACATTTTGCTGGCTGATATTTTCGCT
Organism: Zongyangia sp.; assembly: GCF_965361945.1. Lineage (NCBI taxonomy): Bacteria > Bacillati > Bacillota > Clostridia > Eubacteriales > Oscillospiraceae > Zongyangia > Zongyangia sp. The sequence goes on from NZ_CBDTOK010000082.1 coordinate 6,199, forward strand.
GATGTCGGAGGAACGCTCCAAATAGACCGGTTCATTCTGGGCATTCATGGCAAAAAGGCTGACAGAAAGCCGGGCGGATACCACTACACAACCTTCTCCGGGTTTGCATGAGATAATCTCCAGCCGACTCCAGAGATCAACAATAACGCTGAGCTCTTCATCCAGGTCCAGCGTTGCTTTGACCATACTCTTTTCGCTGATAACCCCGGAAAGCTGCATCATAGTGATAGGGCTCAAGGAAGGCTTTATCTCGTGGGTGGTAGAGTAAGCGTCGCAGATAGCCGCCACTGTATTTTTCCGATATGCCTTGGCTGTTGCGCAGAGGGTTATATCGCCATCGATGACCCGAGTTTCCCCATCAATATCCGGTTGGGGCTGCATATCCCAGGAGATAGGCTCAAACCGCACGTCACATTGGCAATCCTCATCCACACCGGGCATATCCAGGATCTGGCTGATAGGGATGGTGTTCTCCATAACCTGGGGCCTGGGATCCTCCTCCGCCGCATACAGGGTGTGGATCATCAGCTCCCCTTTGGCCACGATTTTGCCGGTGATCACCTTGCAGTCGGTGGTATTGGCACAGAGTTCGCAGCGTATGATAGAAGAGATAGGAGGTTTTCCTGGGCTCAGTTCCAGTTCCTCCTGAATGGAAAACTGGCGGCTGACACAGCCCACCAGATCGGTGGCGTCAAAAGTCCGCCGGCGCAGCTGAACACCCCCACCCTCTGCATTTTCCATAAACTGCTCTTCTCTCGGTGCTGTTACCTTAACAAAGAGGGAGATGGCCCCCCGCACATCCAGACGGCGCTGGTTTACTGCCCGGCAGTTGGCATAATCCACCCGCGGGCGCACGATAATTACCGGATTTTCTGCCGATGTCTTGAGGTCACAGGATTTATTCAGGGTAATTTTGTGCTCACAGCACCGAATTTGGGAGTTGTCAGATAGATAATACACCATTACATTGACAAAGCCATCGATGACCAGCCGGTCCCCGTTCACACTGGTTTGGATGATTTTAGGGCAGATTTCGCATTTGAGGATGCGCAGAATATCCGGATAGTAGTCTGCCAACACGATGTCGCATTCCAGAGATTGTTCCAGCGTTGTCTCTAAAACCACTTCATTTATGGTAACCGCCTGCTTTGTAACCTTCAAATCCATAAGGAAGCTCTCTCCTTCTTACTAGTCTTTTGTAACCTACCACATCTATATTCCCCCCCTGTCCCGAATATGCACCGTGTTCGTCCAAATCAGCACAGAAAAAGAGGATGCTTTCTCGCATCCTCTTCTCTCCCTTATGTAAAAAAGGAACGCCTTCGCGTTCCTTTTTCTTTAGGCTGGTTCCTTTTTAATTTTAAAGATCATCCTCAGGATTCCCGCGATAAACTTAGGGCTTTTGATCACTACGATTTTCATACCAAAACCTCCATCAAGACCGTCATATCCGCCCCTTGCTAACACCGCAGCGACCCGATCCCCACAATCAAAAGGCAGATCAGAGATACCACGGCAATAAACTTAAAGGAAAAGCAAAGCGCGATGATGATTCCCGCTCCAAAGGCTATGGTCAAGCACGTCAGTGCCCTGCGGTCCCTCCGACGTCTTGCGGACAATCGACCCACCACCCCTTAGAGTTTGTATAAAACCCGTCAAGCAACCGGTTCTGCTCCATTATACGCCGGCGGATTAGATTGTGTTCGAATCTCTTGCTAAAATGATGAGCAGAGCGCCATTTTTGACCGTAATCCGGGCCTTTGCCTCTAAAATTTCATTGCGGGCGCCCAGAGGGAAACCCTGGGTCAAAACCGCATCGGTCAGAGGGTATTTAACTCCCCGGAGGGTCACGCCCTCGCAGGTATCCGAATAAGAAAACAAGGAAAGTTTGAAGCCTTCTTTCCTTTCCACCTCCACTGTGGTGTTTTCCACAATGGTGGCAATGTTATCCGCATTCATCAGGTAGCCCTGACAGCCATGGCGGCATAGATAACACAGCGCCTGTATGTTGGCATAGGTGTGATCCAGCGCGCCGCCCAGGCCGCCCAGCAATAAAAAGTAGTCACAGCCTTCCGCAATGCCCTGCTTAATCGCAAGCATGGTATCAGTGTCGTCTTTTTCCCTCTCATAGGTGAAAACCGGCGCGATATCGGGCACCTGATCCAAAGAGTCAAAATCCCCCAAAATAAGGTTAGGAGTAATCCCCAGCCTCTGGGCCAATTTGACTCCTCCATCGGCGCAGATAATATAATCCCCTTCCTCCACCAGCTGCCGCAGGCCGCGGGTATTCATCACAGGGGCGGCTGACAGAATGACACAGCGTTTCATCAGCATTTCCCTCCTTGGATCATTTCAGCTCCCACTCCTTGATATTTTTTGCATCCTCATAAAGTGCCCGGTAATTTTCATGACGGGAAATGGGGATCTTTCCTTCCTCTACAGCGCGGATGACTGCGCATCCTTTTTCACAGGTGTGGGAACAACCGGTAAATTTACACTGGGGAATATACTCCTCAAACTCTCGGAAGCAGTATTGGAGCTGATCTTTGAGGATAACCTCGCACCGTTCTAAATCCACCGAGGAAAATCCCGGCGTATCCGCAATGTAGCCGCCTTCAGGAAGTTCATAAAGCTCCACATGGCGGGTGGTATGCCGGCCACGGCCCAGTTTTTGGCTGATATGGGCGGTTTCCAACTGCAGCCGCTCATCAATGCGGTTGAGCAGGCTGGATTTTCCCACACCAGAGTTACCGCAAAAAGCACTAAGCTTCCCTTGCAGATATGCTCGGACCTGGTCCACTCCCTCCCCTGTCTCATTGGAAACCACAAACACATCAAAGCCGCAACCGCGGTAAATATCCGCAAAAGCCACAGCCTGATCCTTCTGTAAATCCGCTTTGGATATCACCACCGCTGGATCAATCTCCTTGTGCTCAGCAATCGCAATCAGCTTATCCAGTACCAGGGTATTGGGTGCCGGTTCATCAATGGAGGTTACAAGTATCAACCTGTCGATATTGGCTAATGGCGGACGAACCAGGAAATTTCTCCGAGGCAGGATCCGAGTTACATACCCTTTCCCCTCCTCTGTGGGAGAAATTTCTACCTCATCCCCTACTAGGGGGGTCTGTTCAATTTTTCTAAACTTTCCTCTTGCCCTGCATTCAAACAAGGCTTGGGTGGTTTTTACATAGTAAAAACCACCCAATGCTTTGACAATCAGTCCTTGAATATTCTTCATGTTCATCTTTCTTGTTACTACTAACCGATGGAAGGTGTGGGATCGAATCCGGAAGAATTGTCCACAATGGTTTCGGCCGAGTTTTCGTCGAAGTTGACCGACCACTCCATATAGAGCTTCCCGTTGAGATAAATTTTCACATCTCCAACACCGGTGCCCACAAAGTAGCCCTGCCACGACTGATCCTCACTGGGGATCACCGTCTCATCATAGACAATCTCGTCATTGAGGGTTGCCGTCAAATTGGTCTCGTATTGATAGCTCATGGGCAATGGCACAAAAACCCTTGCCTCATTCCCCTCCTGGGTTTGCGTCGATTCACTTTCACTAGAGCCGGAAATGGTCAATGTGACGGCGCTGCCCGACGCAATCTGTGTACCTGCCGCAGGATCCTGCTGGATGACAGTTCCCGCAGGCCGATCGCTGCTGGGATCGGTATTGACCTTGTTGACCTTTAAGCCGCTTTGCTGTAAAAGGGTACGGGCAGTTTCCAGCTGGATGCCCGTGACATTGGGCATGTCAATGAGCTTTTCCTCCGGGCCCAAGCTTACATACAGGATAACAGATGTCCCTGCATCCACTTCCGATCCTTCCACCGGATCGGTTCGGATGACATTCCCCTCTGCCACGCTGTCATTGTACTCTGTCTTCTGGCTGACCTCCAGTCCCATATCCGTCAGCTGTCCGGAAGCCAGGGTCGACTCTACGTTGGCCAATGTAGGAATGGTGATGACCGTCTTGCCGCTGGAGACCTTTACCTTGACCTCCGAACCCACCCGGACGGTTCTTCCCGCCTTTGGGTTCTGTTCGAAGATGATGCCCTTATCATAGGTATCATTAGGCTCCTCAATCTCCACTACAATATCAAAATCTTCATAGAGCTCATCATTGACAATCATATCATAGGTCAGCCCTACAAAATTCGGCAGTACTACTTCTTCTACGCTGGCAAAGGGATTAGCAATCCAGATCATACCCGCCACAAACAGGATGGCAATGACCACAAACGCTAGGGTGATGCCGCCCATAATAGGAATGGCCGGTGATTTCTTTTTCACCGCATCCTCCGTTTTCTGCTTACGGGCGCTGGCAATGGCCTTTTGGTACTCCGGCTGCTGCTGCATATATTTATACTCAAACTGAATGGAGGGATTTTTCTTAAATTCATCAATGTCCCGGAGCATCTCCGCTGCGCTCTGATAACGTCGGCTGCGGTCCTTCTGCATGGCCCGGACGGTAATCTCCTCCAATCCCTCAGGGATATTGGGATTAATCTGCCGCGGGCGCTTAGGCTGGGCCTGAATCTGCTGAATGGCCACCGTCACCGGGCGGTCTGCATCAAAAGGCAGTTCTCCTGTCAGCATCTCAAAGAGCATAACGCCTACGGAATAAATGTCCGTCTTTTCATCGGTGACCTCACCGCAAGCCTGCTCCGGGCTGATATAGTGAACCGAACCAATGGCCCGGTCGGTGATGGTTTTGGTCTCGCTCCGGGCAAAACGGGCGATGCCGAAGTCCATCATCTTGATGGTGCCATCTTCTAACAGCATAATGTTCTGGGGTTTAATATCCCGGTGAACAATGCCTTTATCATGGGCATGCTGAAGGGCGCGGAGAATCTGCACCGTGAAGTGGACCGCTTCCTTCCATTTGAGCACATGCTGCTGCTCAATATATTCTTTCAGGGTGATGCCATCGATGTACTCCATAACGATCGCATAAACTTTGTCGGCAAAGATCACGTCATAGACCTTGACAATATTGGGATGGCTGAGCACCGCAATGGCCTTGGACTCATTCTTAAAACGGCGAAGCAATTCCTCGTTGGACAGATATTCGTCCCGCAGGATCTTTACCGCTACTGTCCGGTTGGCAGCCCTGTCATGGGCTTTATAGACATTGGCCATGCCGCCGACGCCGATGAGTTCCTGGATCTCATAGCGTCCATCCAGTTTTTTGCCGATGTACTTATCGTTTCTATCCATCAAAGCAAAATCCTCCTGCCCTTACTGTGTGATGACGACAACGGAGATATTGTCCTGTCCGCCATGTTGGTTTGCCTTTTCCACTAAACGCCGGGCGCTCAACTGGGCATCTTCACTCATCAAGGTCGCGTGAATTTCCTCATCGGTGACGCAGTTGGTGAGCCCGTCGGTACAAATCAGTATTTTGTCATCATCTGCAAGGGTAATCTCATTGTAGTCGATCTCAATATCACTTTGCACTCCCACCGCTCGGGTGATGAAGTTTTTGTTGGGATGGCTTCTCGCCTCTTCTTGGGTGATTTCTCCCTGCTCCACCAAAAACTGAACAATGGAATGGTCCTTGGTGATCTGTTCCAATGTTTCCCTACCTACTTTATAGGCCCGGGAATCCCCAGCATGGGCAATACACGCCGTATCCCCGCTGATAATCATCGCTACTACGGTGGTTCCCATTCCCTTGAGATCCTCGTCGTTTTGCGCCATGTCATAGATCATTGCGTTGGCAGCGCTAACCGCGGTAAACAGCACAGAACGGATGGAATTTAGCCCCATCTCCTCTTTGTAATGGCTGACAATATTTTTAGATATAATCTGTACCGCAGTCTCACTGGCAATCTTGCCGCCGCTGGCTCCACCCATGCCGTCACAGACCACAGCCCACAGGGTATGTTCCCCGATGGTCCCAGCCTGTAGGCAGTCCTGGTTATTATCCCGGATCAGCCCGGCATCGGTTTCGCTGATTATCCTATACAAAACTACGATTCCCCCTCTAATGCCTGTTGCCGCCGCAGCTGGCCACAGGCAGCATTGATATCGGAACCAAGTTCCCGTCGGACCGTGGTTGTCACACCATAGCCCTCCAAAATATTGGCAAATTTTCGAATACTTTCTTTTGAACCTTTCTTAAAGCCCCGCTCCTTGACCTCGTTGACGGGGATTAAGTTGACATGGCAGTTCTTCCCATGCATCCGCCGGCCCAATTCCCTGGCTGCATCCACACTGTCATTGACACCGCCCACTAGGGCATATTCATAGGAAATACGCCGTCCTGTTTTTTCAAAATAACGGTCGCAAGCTGTGAGGAGCTCATCCATATTCCATCTTTTATTGACCGGCATCATCTGATCCCGGATGGCGTTGTTGGGCGCGTGAAGGGAAATAGAAAGGGTCAGCTGCAGATTTTCCTCTGCCAGCCGGTCAATCATGGGTACAATCCCACAGGTGGAAAGGGATACATGCCGCAGGCTCATATTCATTCCCTCCTTGCTGGAGAGAATCCGCAGAAAACGGAGGACATTGTCATAATTGTCCAGCGGCTCGCCAATCCCCATGAGCACCACGCTGTTCACCTTTTCCCCCGAATCCCTCTGGGCGGTATAGATTTCATCGAGCATCTCCGAAGGGGTCAGATTCCTGGCCAGTCCCGCCAGGGTAGACGCGCAGAATTTGCATCCCATCCGGCAGCCTGCCTGGGTAGAAATGCACAGGCTGTTGCCGTGCTGATAATGCATAAGAACGCTTTCTACCATCTGTCCGTCCCGGAGCTCATAAAGATATTTTATCGTACCATCTAGGGAAGATACAAGCTTTTTTGTGATTTTTAAGAAATTTATGTAAAACTTCTTGTCAAGGGCTTCCCTTCCCGCCTTAGAAATATTGGTCATTTCATCAAAAGATTCGACCTGTTTTTGGTGTAACCAGGAAAATACTTCCTTTACCTGGAACTTTTTTAACCCCAATTCCATCAGCAGAGGTTCCATCTCCTCCAGAGACAGGGATTTGATATCCATTTGTCCATTTTCCACGATGAAATCACCTCAGCTTTGTAAATACAGCGATAAAGAATCCGTCAGAACCCATATCCTCCGGAAAGATGGTTACCTGGTGGGCCGATTCCCTTGGAGGGAAAAGCCGGTCAAAACACGCAGGCAGGGCACATGGGCCAAATTCCGGATGCTCCTGCAAAAAACGCTCTGTATTCTTTTCGTTTTCCTCCCGGCACAACGTACAGGTGGAGTAGAGCAGTCTGCCTCCCACCTTTACGTATTTTGCGGCGTTTTCTAAGATTTTATACTGGATAGACGGCAGCCCCAAGAGGGACTGCTCCTCCTTGTACTTGATCTCCGGTTTTCTCCGGATAATGCCTAGCCCCGAGCAGGGCACGTCGCACAGCACCCGGTCAGCTGCGGGAAGATCTTCACGGAACCGGGAGGCATCGCCTAACGCGGATTTTATGCAGTCAAGGCCCAGCCGCTGGGCCCCCTCCGCAATGAGGTTGATCTTATGCTTGTGAATATCAAAGGCCAACAGTTCCCCTCTGTTTTCCATCAGCTGGGCCATGGTAAAGGCCTTTCCTCCCGGGGCAGAGCACAGGTCATAAACCCACTCTCCCGGCGCAGGGGCCATGGCCCTGGCGCACAGCTGGGAGGCCAGATCCTGGACATGGAAAAGCCCCTCCTGAAAAGCGGATAGGCTCCCCATCTCTCCCGTTCCCGCAAGGGCAAGGGCATTTTCAACGCCCGGCACCGGTTGTGCCTGCACCCCCTCCGCTTCCAAACGGGAAATGAGGGAAGGCATGTCCGTCTTAACTGTATTGACCCGGATATAGAGAGGCGGGCGGCCCAGAGAAGCTTCCAAAATCCCCCTGCACCGGGAGGGGCCGTAGCTTTTCAGCCACCGCTCTACCAGCCATCGGGGACAGGAATAGCGCAGGGACAGATGTCCCGGCAGGTCGCTCTCCTCGTCGGGGAGAGGCAGCTTCTTTTCAGCCCGCAGCACGCTCCGCAACACCCCGTTGACAAAACCGGAGGCTTTGGACAGGCCCAAGGCCTTGATAAGATTGACACTTTCGTTGACGGCGGCGCTGTCCGGAACGCTGTCCATATAGAGCATTTGATACAGCCCCATCTGCAACGCTACCCGCACCTGGACCGTCAATTTCTCCAGCGGCGTTTTGGAGTAGGCACCGATCACCCCGTCCAGTGTCAGCAACCGCTCCAAAACGCCGTAAAAAAGGGCCGCCGCAAAGGCCCTGTCCCGGCGGGGAAGCCCGCTTTGGGAAAGTAAACTGTCTAGGGAAAGGTTGGAATAGCCGCCTTTTTGTTCTACTTTGATGAGAGCCTTTGCCGCAGCCATCCTTGCTTTATCCATCCAGTCCCCGCCCTCCTGTCGTTCTTTCAAATGCCTGTATATTGTCTTCTAATCTCTGTTTCTTCGGTTTGCCAAGAGCACCAGACGCAACAGCTGCGCCAAAGAGACCAGCAATGCTGCCACATAGGTCATGGCCGCGGCGCTAAGCACCCGTTTGGCCCCCTGAAGCTCCCCTTCATCTAACATGCCGCTTTCTCCCAATACGGCAATGGCCCGGCGGCTTGCATTAAACTCCACCGGAAGGGTGACAATCTGAAAGACCGCCACCGCCGCAAAAAGAAGGATACCGGCGATGACCAGAGGCCGGGCGCTCATAATAAACCCAATAATAACGAGAGGAATTGAAAGAGAAGAGCAAATGTTAGTTACCGGGACCAGACCATTGCGTATTTTGATGGGGAAGTAATTCACCCCATACTGAACCGCATGGCCTGCTTCATGGGCCGCCACTCCCAGCGCCGCCACCGAAGGGGAATTGTACACACTCTGGGACAACCGGATCACATTGGTCCGGGGATCATAGTGATCGGTAAGCTTTCCTCCCGTCATTTCAATCCGCACCCCATACAGCCCATTCTGATCCAGAATCCGGCGGGCCGCCTGGGCCGCCGTAATCCCCTGCCGGGCATACACCTGCTCATACCGGTTGAAGGTGGATTTCACCTTCAACTGCGCCCACAGGGAAATAAGCAGAGCCGGCACCACCAGAATCAAATAATAGTAATCATAGGGATAAAAGAACATGCCCTACCTCCTCACACAGTACTGCTGTATGGCATTGTACGCCCCAGTTTTGGATAGTATGTGAATAAGGGTGAAAAAAATGCAAAAATTATTCTCCCAGTTTCTCGCCTTTTTTGAGGTGATATCCCCGGAGGAAATCCGCTGACGCCATTCTTTTCTTTCCTTCCAAGGCGATTTCCAGAAATTCCACGGCCCCGTCTCCACAGCCGACGATAAAGCGCTTTTCATCCAACACTTCTCCCGGCCGCACGGTATACCCCGGGATTTCCTTGGCGGCATAGAACTTGAGCACCTTGCCCCGAAGCGTTGTGAAGGCCACAG
>NZ_CBDTOK010000083.1:0-7365 GCF_965361945.1 Zongyangia sp.
GGCGGGGCCATGGACAGGACCTGATAGCATTTGGGGGCGTTTTTCCGCAGAAGCCCCTCATTGGTGTCGTGGGTATAGATGTCCTCCGCATATTCCAGCCGGGCATAGTCGATGGATTCGGTGAGGACCGCGTCATGCATATAGCTGTCGGCCTGGGCCAGCACCCCTGACAGGTCGTTGGTGGAGAGGAAGGGGGCATAGATTCCCGATTTGGCGTAAAGCTTTGTCTCAAAAGGCATCTCCCCTACCAGCACCGACTTGACGCCGTAAGCCCGTGCCTCCTGGACCCGCATCTCCAGCCCCACCTGGGCCGCGTAGGGATTATAGGGCCCCAGGGCCAGGTCGCAGTTGAGCAGGAGCCGGGCCCCCTTCCGGGCGGCGATATCCGCCACCTCAAAGTATTTGGCGTCGTCCCCTACAAGGACGGCCATGGAGCCGATTTCGGTATCCGCCACGGCGGTTTCCCGGCCGGAAGCCAGGCCCATCTTCCGCTCCAGGGCGGATAGGAAGATCTTATCCTGGGTCAGGACCATGTAGCCGTACCGGTCAAAGAGGGTGGCCCGGTTATAAAGCCTGTCCTCCTCCATACAGAGGATGGAGCCGCCTAGGATATAGATGTCATGGAGCCTTGCCAGCTCGGAGAATATGGTCAGGTAGACGTCGCCGATGACCCCGGAAAGCTCCTCCATGACGTCGGCGATCATCCCCAGGGCCTCCTCCAGGTCCTGGGCGGCGGCCAGCTCCCGGGACAGAGGTTTCCACACCGGCAGGGCCGACAGGAGCAGCATGCCGGTATACTCGGGGAAGACCACCAGCTGGGCCCCTTCCTCCCGGGCCTTCTGGACATAGGCGTTCATATCGGCGATATAGTCAAACAGCCCGGAATAGGTCTTGGCTGTCACGCTCATCGCCGCTACCTTGATGTCGGCAAGGTCAATATGTTTCAGGTTGCCGCTGGGCATCACTTCCAGGTTGTCAATCATCTCCAGCAGCTTTTTCGCCTTGGTTTTGGAAATAATCTTCTTTCGCGCCATGCGCAGGGAAAATCCCTTCATTCCTTCCCGCCCCCCATCAGATATTCCGCGTTGGTCCGCATAAAGCCGTGGGACAGGAAGCTGGGCAGCGGGGTGTCAAAGACGGCGGGCACAGCGGCCTCCACATCCACCTGGGCCGAGAGGGTCAGGGTGGGGGTGGGATAGACCACAAACCCGCTGCCGTCCTCGGTGGCGGCGCAGGGCGCGGTGACGCAGGCCCGCTTGTTGCTGGCGCTGGCCACCACCAGGCTGTGCTGCTGGGCCGTGTTCCAGGGGCCGGAGAGGATCCGGTTCCGGTTGTAATCCCGGTTCTGGAAGTACTGGGAGGACACCACCAGCTGGGCGCCCATGGCTTTCGCCATCCGCAGCAGATAGGGGTGGTAGATATCCACATCCACGCAGAGGAAGATGTTCCCCAGCTCGGTGGAGAAAATCTTCAGGCTCTCCGCCTTGCGGAAGTGGCCCAGGGCCAGGGAATTGAGATGGGTGGCCCGCTGGGCGCCCAGGATATTCCCCTCCCGGTCGATGATGGTCATGCACAGGTAGTCAAAGGCCGAAAACACCGCCGGCACCAGGTAGGTGCCGTATTTGATGGCATATTCCATGCACTGGGACAGGTAGTCCTTGGTGTCATATTCGGGTACATAGTCCTTCACCGGGGAAAAAACGGTCAAGTCGCTGGCCGGATCCGGTTTCTCAAAGGGCGGGACTATGGATATATGGATATTTTTCATGAAATCACTTCTTTTGTTCCCATGATTCCGGCCGGTTCCGGCCGGATGCCGTTTTGCCCTTTCCTGACTTTCCACGACAAAACGTTACAATGTAAATTATACTTGATTGCCCCCGGTATGGCAATAATTTTCCGGCAATATTTCCCACGCCAAAAGATGGAGTTCCTTCCTTTTTCTGCCACTGCCTCCCTGCCCTGCCCGCAAAAAAAAAGCCGTCCCCGGCCCAATGGCCGGTGACAGCCTCTTTTCTATGACGTCTCTCTCCTTTAGAGGGAAAATCCCCTTTTTAGCGCCTCAAAAAATTCCCCGGCGGTGAGGTTCCCCAGCTCCACCGAGTTTTCCCGCTCTGCAATGTCCCCCAAATAGTGGGCGTCGGAGCTGGTGACGCTGTTAATCTGCCGCAGGTAGTCGTGCTGCTCCCGCAGAGCGGGAAGCTTGGTCTTATCCTTGACCTCAAACAGGGGGAACTGCCACTCCGGCGGGAGAAATCCCAGATTGGAGAGGAGGGAATAAGCGCTTTTGTCGATGTGGGCCGGATAAGCCACCCCGCCGAAGGATTCCACCAGCGGCCCCACCTCCATCACCGAAATGGAGGAGGCGTTGATCAGCAGCTTCTCCACATATCCGGTGATCTCGTCGTTTTCATCCATGATCCGCTGTTCCCCAAAGATCTCCGGCCGGTTCTTTACATCCGGGGAGTGGGCGTCTACATATCCGTCAAAGGCCATGGCCTTTTCCAGGGTATCGAACAGGCAGACCACATGAATTTCCTCGCTGGTGCAAAGCTCCATCCCCGGCAGCACAATCAGCGGATACTGGGCCGCCGCCTTCATCAGGGCGCCGCAGTTTTTCGCCGAGTTGTGGTCGGTCAGGGCAATGACATCCAGCTCCTTGAGGGCCGCCATCCCCGCGATGTTGTTGGGGGTCATGTCATTGTCCCCGCAGGGGGACAGGGCTGAATGAATATGCAGGTCATAATAGATCCGGTTGATGGCTTCTCCCTCCTTGCGGGCGGGCAGTGCCCGCTGCCACCGGCTACCGCCGGGGGATATCGCGTTTATGTGTCAATCGCAACTCAGTTGCGGGCATCGCGAACAGTGTTACAAAATAAAACCCAGGGCGCGTCATGCCCGCCGCAGGCGCGCGTGAGACGCGGCAGTGTCTCGGATAAAACCAGGGGCGCGACCTGCTGCCCGCTAGGGCTGCGGGCATCGCGGGCGGGCAGTGCCCACTGCCAAGTCGCGGATGGGCACTGGCGGTAACCCATTCGCGGGTGACGCGGCAATGTCGCGGACAAGACCAAAAGCGCGTTTTGCCCGCCGCAGGCGCGCCGGCTACCGCCGGAGGATATCGCGCTGTGGCGCAATGGGTAACTTAGTCGCAGGTGTCGCAGCAGTGGTTTCCACTAGGCCATGGGCACGACCTGCTGCCCGCTAGGGCCCACCTGCCGCTGGAGGATACCGCGCTGTGGCGCAATGGGTAACTTAGTCGCGGGCGCCGCAGCAGTGGTTTCCACTAGGCCGTGGGCGCGTCTTGCACGCCGCCAGGCGCGCGGGTAACGCGGCGGTGTTACAAACGTAACTTAGGGCGCGTCATCCCCCTGCGGTAGCTGGCGGTGGATGGTCAAAGCCGCCTCAAAAACGGGCAGTTCGGTGGCCAGCAGGCAGATATCCTGCTGCTGGGCCCGGGTTATACAGGCCTCCTCCGGCTGGACCCCTTCGGCAAAGATGATACAGCTGACATCCGCCAGAGCCCCTACCGCCACCGAGTTGACATTGCCCATGACGGTGACCCAGGCGCCGTCCGCCGGGGCCCGCCCCATGGCAATAGAGAGCATATCGCAGCAGTAGACCTTGCTGATCTCCCGCTCAGGATCCCCGGGACAGAGGACCCCAAATCCCGATTGTTCCGTCAGTTCCTTGACTGTCATTCTTTCTCCTCCCTGCCTTTTTTGATGGTAAAGGGCGGCTCAATATAGCTTTTTTGATCCGCCATCTTCTCTAGGAACTCCTCCATCTGCTCCTTCATGTTAAAGATGCAGTCCTCTTCCTGGGCAAAGCCCCTGACCACGTCCTCCGCCAGGGCCATACAGGAGGGAGCCCCGCAGGAGCCGCAGTCCAGGCCGTGGAGCCGGGAGACAATCTCCTCCATCTCGTTGAGCTTTTCCATGGCCTTGTTCATATCCTGATCCAGCTGGAGGGCGTTGCTCTTATCCAGCGGGGCGTCCCATTCCAGCTTGCTCATCCGCTCATCCCGCAGATGGTTGCAGGAGACGGGCAGATACTTCCGCAGCCGTTTGAGCTTGGCCTTGGCGATGTAGGGGTTTTCCACCGTCAGTACCCCGCCGACGCAGCCGCCGCTACAGGCGTTAAGCTCTACAAATTCCAGACCGGAAAACCGCTCGTCCTCCAGATCCTCCAGCACCTTGATTACGTTTTCAATGCCGTCGGCGGCCAGGTAATTCTCGTTGATCAGCGCCGCCGCTTCTCCGCCGGAGCTGGCCCAGCCTACCCCGATCCGGCCGGCGTCCACCACCTTGTCCGACTGGTCCTCATCCTCCAGCTCCTTCATCAGGTGGATGAGCCGGGGATAGACCTCGCTCATGGCCACCGCCCCGTCCACATAGCTTTTCTGGGCGCCCAAGGGGTACCGGATGGCCGACACCTTGGCCGGACAGGGGGAGATGAAGATGGCCCCGATTTTTTCCATGGGCAACCCGGTGAGGTTGGCCGCCTTTTTCTTGGCGATGCGGGCGGCCAGCTCAATGGGGGCGTGGAGGGGCAGGATGTTGGGGATCAGCTCGTGAAACCGCACCCGGATCAGCCGCACCACCGCCGGGCAGGCGGAGCTGATCACCGGCAGCTTCAGCGCTCCCTGCTTCATCAGCTTCCGGGTGGCGTCGGAGACGATCTCCGCCGCGGCCGCCACCTCATACACCGCGTCGAAGCCCATCTTTAACAGGGCGTCCAGCACAATCTCCTTGTCGTCCAGGTTGTTAAACTGCCCGTACAGGGAGGGCGCCGGCAGAGCAATGGTATATTCATAATCGTCGATGATGGAAAGGCTGTCATAGACCGCTTTCTTGGCATGGTTGGGACAGACCCGGATACACTCCCCGCAGTCAATGCACCGCTCGGTGATGATATGGGCCTTTCCATCCCGAACCCGGATCGCTTCGGTGGGACACCGCTTGATGCAGTTGATGCAGCCTTTGCAGGCGTCGGTATCCAGGGTCACCGAATGAAATCTGTTTCCCATTCCTTCATGTCACTCCTCAAAACCGTCCAGTGGGGACGGCGTAATCCTCCAGGGCCCTACGATTGGACATAGACCCGCATGGTCACGGTGGTTCCTACCCCCACCTGGCTTTCCACCTTCATCTCATCGGTGTACTTTTTCATGTTGGGCAGCCCCATGCCGGCGCCAAAGCCCAAAGACCGGACATTGTCCGGCGCGGTGGAATAGCCTTCCTTCATGGCAAGGTTGATATCGGCGATGCCGGGGCCGGTGTCCGCCAGCACCATATTCACATATTCCGGGGTGATCTCCACCGTGATCTCCCCGCCGTCGGCGTGGATGACCATGTTGATCTCCCCCTCGTACATGGCGATGGCCACCTTCCGGATGACGTCGGGGGCCACGCCCAGCTTTTTCAGCGCCTTTTTCACCGCGCTGGAGGCCTCTCCCGCCCGGGTAAAGTCATCGCCGGGGACGCTGTATTTCAAAATCACAGGCGCGCTCACGATATATCGCAACCTCCCTTGAGTCCGTTTTCATAGAGCAGGCCGCAGGCGGTGAACATCCGGTAGGGGGTGGCCATGAGGATAATATCCCGCTCTTTGGCCAATTCGATGATGGCGTCATCGGGCTGCTTGCCCCGGACAAAGATAATACATACCATATCCATCATATCAGCGGTGCGCACCACCTGGGGATTGACCAGGCCGGTGAGGAGCACCGACTGATCCTTGACAAAGGCCAAAACATCGCTCATCATATCGCTGCCACAGGCGGTATGCACTTCCCGGGAAAGTTCATCCTCTCCGCAGATGACCTGTGCTTTTAAAATCTTTTGTACATCTGAGACTGTCATAGGGACCCTCCTAGCTTGATAAAGTATCCATGGCGGTTTCCATTGTGGCGGGGCGCTCTCCCACAGGCAAAACACCCCATTTTTTTGATTATACCATTTGCGGCGCCGACATAGCAACTATATTTCCTCCAAAGAGAGCCTCTGTTTTTGTATAAACTCTAAAAAACGGCGGGAAATCCGTCTCCTTCCCCCATTTCCCCGCCAACTTCCTGGAGGAGGCGCTTCTCTATGAAGGTAAAAAGAGGCGGGAAATATTCCCGCCTCTTTTTTGGGCAAATTTATCCTTATAAGATCATGGCCAGGGTCATCATCTCCCGGATTTTCTCATAAATCGCCGGCGCGTCGGAGGGAGGCAGGGGATTTTTCCCCCGCCCTACCTCGATGGTAAAGCCCGGGCGCCGGTATTTCTGGATAAAGTAGTCCTTGAGCCCTCCGTGGGAGGCGATCCCCTCCGGCTCGGAGAGGGTATAGCCGCTGGAGGAGGCCAGGATCTGGGCCATCAGCTTGGACTGGATGGGGGTATGGGGCCCGTAGTGGTAATAGATCTCCTCCCCCTGGCTGTGGAAGCTGTAAAGGGTCTTGATATCAAAGGAGGAGATGATATGGGCGATGGCTTTGACCTCCGGCTCGCTCATAGGCCGGTAGCCGCCAAACCGGGTGGGGGCGGGCTTGAGGATGCCGTAGGAAATCTCCATCTGCCGCAGCTTTTCCCAGCCGGCGTCAAAGTTGTGGTTGAGGTCCACGCCCCGGGCGTTGGCCTGCCATCTTTCAAAATGGCCGTCGCAGATGTCATAAATCCGCTTGGCCAGGTGCAGACAGCCCCGGGCCCCATGCTGGGCGATTTCCACCCCATCGGGGTTGAGCATGGGGACAATGATCAGCCCCCTGCTCTCCTGCACCCTGCGGGGATCCACCCCGCAGATCTGGGTCCGGTTCCCCAGGGCCTCCATCAGCTCTTCGGCGAACATCATCAGCAGCGCTGAGGTGATGGATTCCAGCCCATGGGTGGCCCCCACCATCAGCGCTGGCTGCCGCAGCTGCCCCATCCCCAGGGCGTAGATGCTCCGGCCCAGCACCGATTTGCCCATGACAAAGGCTTTGACAGGGCCCTTCGCCCCCTTGATCTTCTTTATTTTTTCTTCTAAATCCCCGTATCCAAAGGGGCGCGGGCCGTATTCTTCCATGGCTGAACACCTTTTCCTTTTATAGTCAGTATCATTTCTATGAAAAATTTTCCCCTTCTATTCACCCTTTCCCCTTTGTGCTATAATAGACCTAGCGGCCCCTACCGGGGCGCGCCTAGCGGCGGGCATGACGCGCTCATGGCCTAACTAAAACCACCGTCCGCGACACCCGCAACTAGGTTGCGATTGAAACCATAGCGCGATATCCGCCCCGGGAGGGGCGCGATTTGGCCGCGGCGACTCGCCGCAAGGAGGAATATGATGAAAAATTTATATGAAGAAACCATCTCCAGTGAAATGATATATAAAGGAAAGGTCGT
>NZ_CBDTOK010000084.1:0-7986 GCF_965361945.1 Zongyangia sp.
CGAACTAAAATGCCGTTGAATACATCACTGACGCTGGCAAGCTGGCTTTCATGGGAAACCATGGCAGGGCTAACCATAATGGTTACCTTTCCATTCTCATCCCGTTTGGTACGGCCAATCAACTTAATGACCCCGCCCCAAGCTTCCGCATAGGCAACATCTTCCAAGGTAATCTTGGAAATTCCCTCTGTATAAACATGCTCTGGATAGATATGTTTCCCAAAG
This sequence comes from Zongyangia sp., assembly GCF_965361945.1. Lineage (NCBI taxonomy): Bacteria > Bacillati > Bacillota > Clostridia > Eubacteriales > Oscillospiraceae > Zongyangia > Zongyangia sp. The sequence goes on from NZ_CBDTOK010000084.1 coordinate 226, forward strand.
GCAATGGAGGCAAGAATGCAAATCTTTCTGCAAGCGTCGATGCCCTCCACATCAGCGGTGGGATCTTTTTCTGCATAACCTAGCTCTTGCGCCAGCTTGAGCGCGTCAGCAAAGGCCATCCCTTCGCGAATCATCTTGGTTAGAATAAAGTTTGTAGTACCGTTTAAAATACCAGCAATCTCGTCAATTTCATTGGCCGCCAAACACTGATTTAGGGGGCGAATAATGGGGATACCACCACCGACACTGGCCTCAAAAAGAAAATTGACATTTCTGGATTTGGCGATTGCCAAAAGCTCTGCTCCTTTTTCCGCTACCAGCTCTTTATTGGAGGTAACTACACTTTTCCCTGCCTCCAGGCAACGCTTCACATATTCAAAAGCTGGATGAAGCCCTCCCATCACTTCCACTACAACTTTAATATCCGCGTCATTAACGATGGTATCAAAGTCCTTGATAAACTTATCGCTGTAGGAAAGTCCAGGGAAGTCTCTGAGATCTAAAATATATTTGATCTCCATTTCCTTGCCGGCTCGTTTTTCAATGCTTTTTCTGTTCTTGTAAAAAACCTCAACAACACCAGAACCGACTACTCCATGACCCATGACTGCAATCTGGAACATAACCGCACCTCATCTTTCATTTATTGACCCGATATCCTGCGTACCTCGACGACGCCTTCCAACTGCCGTAGAGATGTAAACAATTCCTCCCGGCTGACGGTAAGCCCCTCTAAGCTTACAGAGATGGAAACCGGTGCAACAGAATCTACCGGTATATTTTGATTAATCGTTAAAATATTGGCACCAACCTGATACAATTCTCCAAGAAGACGAGAGAGGACGCCAGGCTGATCCAAAAGCGCTGCATAAACCGTAATGATATTTTCCGAAACATTGCTGGTGTATTGATATACACAATCTTTGTATTTATAGAAAGCACTGCGGGAAATACCCATCATGCGTGCAGCCTCTGAAGAATTTTTAGCTTGACCGGATGCCAGCAAATGCTTAGCCTGGACCACCTTTAGAAAAATTTCAGGCAGAACCTTGGTATCTACCAAAAGATATTGGGTTGGATTTTCCAAAAAGTCCACCTCCGAAATACGCCTGTTTCGCGAATAAATACACTATACACGGTTAAAACTTTTTTCTCAAACGCAAATAAGGTTAAAAACATTATATAAATCGCAAAATTTCTTTATTTTTTGAAAATACCTCTTTTATTCTTCTAAATTCTTTTATTTTTATAATATTATCTATTTTTTATATAGTTTTTTTCTTTTATATTAAATTAAATTAGATTAAATTTACATGAAATAGGGTAGAATAAAAGAAAAAATCTTGTCCGTCGCTGGACATTTCTATCTTATAATTGTCTCCCGGAGAAAAACAAATTTACCTGTGTATCAGGCTAATCCCTATGGTCAAAATAAATTCAAACGATTATCCGCGCTGCCAGCGCTCAATTTGAGGTGACTAACTTGGACCATCAAAGCCGCGTCAATTTCATCATCAATATTTTATTTTTTATCACAGTCTTTGTTGTGATTTACTTCTGTATTAACTTCGTGGTTCCTTGGTTTCTCCCTTTTATTGTAGGACTGCTCATTGCTTTCTGTCTCAAACCGATCATTGCTTTTCTGAATGCTAAGCTTCCATTTCCAAAAAAGTTTTGTGCTGCCCTTACAATTTTGCTGGTATTTTCCTTGGCTGGTGGAATCCTTTGGTTTGCCGGCACCCGCCTTTTAGTGGAGGCGGGAGAGCTATTTGCTCAATTTCCAGAAATCTACTCTACCAGTTTAGAACCAGTTGTAAGTAAAATTACCGATATGATTTTACAGTTGATGTCTCATTTTTTCCCCAGCACAGCTGATGCCACTATGCGTCTGCTCACCTCAATTTCTGAAAGTTTTGAGACGATCATTTTAAATCTTTCTTCCTCTGCTGTAGAATCCATTACAGAATTTGTAAAAAATATTCCTTCCATGTTGGTCACATTATTCTTTTCTATCATAGCTACCTTTTTTATTAGTATGGACTATACCAACGTGGTCAGTTTTCTGGCCCGTCAGATCCCAAAACGTCACCGTGCCCTTCTTTTTGATATCAAAGATTTTCTGGTCCATACAGTTTTGAAAATGATAAAGGCATATCTCATTTTAATGCTAATCACATTTGCAGAGCTTTCCATTGGATTTCTCATCATTGATTTAGATTATGCTCTTCTTATCGCCGCCATGATTGCGCTTTTGGATTTGTTGCCTGTCATCGGTACCGGAGGCATTATGATTCCTTGGATCGCAATTGAACTTTTCCGCCAAAATTATAATCTCGCTCTCGGATTATCCATTATTTATCTTATTGTCACTGTCATTCGAAACATCATAGAACCCAAAATTGTTGGAGATCAAATCGGATTGCATCCAGTTATATCTCTGGCAGCCATTTATTTAGGACTGCGGACAATGGGAGTTATGGGAATGATTTTCATGCCTATTCTCGCTATTCTCATCAAATGGCTCTGCGAAAAGGAACATTTAAAGCTTTACAATAAATAATTTTGTTAGAAATTTGCAAAGCCTATTTTTGCCTTTCTCTCATAAATCACATAAATACACAATTTGTATAAAATAAAAGCAGCATCGGACGATACTGCTTTTATTTTTATTAATCGACTTTCCACCAAGGCTGTCCAGTTTCCTGATTAATGCCATTTTCATCAATATTATCGTCTTCCTGGGTCGTCAGATGTTCAATGCAGGTTCCCGGAATGTTGCTGGCTTTATAGTAGCCCGTTTCGGTGGAAGGACAATTTTCGGTGGCAATATCACCAGAAACTGTACAAAATTCTCTTGCCACCACCTTGGTGCTCTCCGGGAAGGAGCCGGAACTGCGATTCTCATAGATTTTACTCATAACATTTTTCCAAACAATTGGTGGCGGATAAACGCTGTAATGAATTTCCTGCTGAATGTCATAACCCATCCAGACCACACCTACATATTCCGGGGTCAGTCCAACAAACCACTGGTCCTTATCATCGGTGGTTGTACCAGTCTTACCTGCCACAGTAACCCCATCTAATCTAGCGTTATAGCCAGTGCCGTTGGCACCTGTGACAACACCCTGCATCATCTTGTTGACAATAACAGCAGTTTCTTCACTGAGTACACGAGTCGGTGTTTCTTTATTTTCCAGCACCACATTGCCTTCGCTATCTAACACCTTCGTATAGGAATGTGTTGGAGTAAACAAACCTCCATTGCCGTAAATCTGGTATGCTCCAGCAAGTTCCAGAGGAGATATGCCATCAGTCAAACTGCCGAGGCTCATGGCAGAAAGGGTAATATCGGTATAGATTTTCCCGTTTTCCCCTCGGCTGTCCACCAAGCTATACATATCCAGTTTATTCTTCAAGAAGTCAAAGCATGTCCTTGGTCCCAACTGGTTGCACACATAAACAGCAGCTGTATTGGTAGATCGACGGATTGCTTCCGCAGTGGTAACATATCCATCTTCACCGCCATAGTAATTATCATAGTTGACAGGGTTCCAGTTATCATACTCTGTATAGGTATGCCGTGTGGCGTCAATCATGGTGGACCAAGTCACCAAGTTATTCTCAATCGCTAAACCATAGACCGAAATGGGCTTCATCGTAGAACCATTGGATCGGGTAATTCCCGTGCAGCGGTTCAGTACGCGGGCACCGGTTTTTTCACCACGGCCGCCAACCAACGCTTTTATCGCACCATTATAGTCAATAATCGTAAAAGAGGATTGTGGGGGCTCGGGATTGCGCACTTCTGGGAATGTGCTTTCATCCAGGTAACTTTCCTCCACAGATTTCTGAATAGATTCATCTATTGTCGTATAGATGCGATAGCCGCCGGTATAGAGCTGTTGGGTTGCATAAGACTCCTCATAGCCTTTCTGTTCCATCAAATCATTGATGACCTCATCAATGACATAGTCAACAAAATAGCTCTGAACCTCGCTACGCTCCTCAATATACTCCTCTTTTAGGAAATTAAGTTCCTCTGCTACAGCCGCATCATGTTCGGCTTGGGTAATAGAACCAAGTTCCAGCATCTCATCCAAGATATATTCTTGGCGCACTTTATTTTCTTCAGGGTTATTGAAGGGATTGCGTAGCTCGGGATATTGCGTAATCGCAATAATCGAAGCACACTCCGCCAAAGACAGCTCGCTAACGTCCTTGCCAAAATAAAGGTTTGCTGCTGCTTGAACTCCCTTGACTCCGTTACCTAAAGGGATCACATTAAGATACGCTTCTAGTATTTCTTGTTTTGAGTATTCCTTCTCCAGATTCAGTGCCGTAAAAATTTCTCTAACTTTACGGTCAACACGGACAGCGTCATCTCCCGTCACATTTTTGACCAGCTGCTGGGTAATGGTGGATCCTCCCTGTTTTGTAGGATAAATCTTGACAAACATGTTGACAAACGCACCCAGTGTTCGCTTCCAATCCACACCCTCATGTTCCATGAATCTAGCATCTTCTGCAGCGATTGCCGCTTTCTGCATATATTCTGGAATTTGTTCGATATCAACCCAGATGCTATTATCGGCACTTTGTAGACGTTGAAGTTCATAAGTCTCTCCCGTCTCCGAATCAGTAGCATAAAGAATCGTCGTATAGTTGAGCTGCAGTTCTCTCAGATCAATGTTAGAATCACGGTCTACATAGTCAAGTACATTGACAGCAAGAACTGTTCCCACAATACAGCCGGTGATTACCATGATGAAAAAGCAGGTCGCCAGCACCTTGCCGATAGTGGAGAAAGTCTTTTTAATCCCTCGGACCACGGGAGAAGACCGCTTCTTCTCCGCTCCCGAAGTTGCTCTGTCGGTCTTATTACGTTTTTCCTTCATTGGCTGGTCTCTCCTCCTTACTAGCCATTTCATTATAACATAAAGCGGACAGAATATGTTAACGAATTTGCGAAAACCTATGGATAAATCTTTCCTCCCAGCGCATAGCTCCATCCAGTATTGTCAACACTAAGATTATACAATGCTTGTCCGCCTCAATATAACTGTGTGGACGAATTCTGGAGGTTTTTTATGGGAAAAACAGTCGCATATATAGGTTGCATTCTCATGGTGCTCTTAACAGCGGCTTTGTCCGCCATCTTTTTTATACAACATGGCAGTAAACCGGAGCCTGCTCTGGTTGCAGAATCCTCTGTGCCTATTGGGGATTATCAATATGTACTCAGGGACTATGGTGGCAAGCTAGCCGTTTTTGAAGCAGACAGTGTAACTCCAGATATTGTATTTGATGTATATATCAAAAATCTCCCTGAATTTGATATTAAAGAATTACAGACCGGAGTCTATGCTAGAGATACAGAAGAGCTTAACCGGCTCATAGAAGACTACATCAGTTAGCCTGTTTATAGTATGCACATTTTTTCTCTTGTTTAACGGATTCTATTCCTAAAGAAACAGAATGTCAATGGTTTCAGCAAAAACTTAAAAAAGCCTTCATATTTTTATCAGGGAAATTTCACAAATTTAGACAAAACAATTACAGCATTTCTTCTAAATTTTAACCTTTTTGACATTGCATTTTCTTCTTGCTTTCACTATAATGAAGGAACGACTAAAAGCCGATCCTCGTGTTCGGCAGAAGGAGATTCGCAATGGGTTTTACCTTCGCACATAATAATATTAATGTGATGGATCTAGAGCAAAGTCTTGCTTTCTACAAGGAGGCCCTTGGTCTAACCGAATGTCGGCGAAAAGAGGCCAAAGATGGCAGTTTTATTTTAGTTTATCTTACAGACGGTAGTTCCCGTCATACCCTGGAACTCACTTGGCTGCGGGATCGCAATGATCCTTATGACCTGGGAGACAATGAATTTCATCTTGCTTTTACCACTGATGACTTTGAAGCTGCACATGCCCTCCATAAAAAAATGGGATGTATCTGCTACGAAAATTCTGCTATGGGCATTTATTTTATTTCCGATCCCGATGGATACTGGCTCGAAATTATTCCAAGTAAAAATAATAAAAGCAGCCGCTAATATAGCGGCTGCTTTTATTATGGGTTGACAAATTAATAAAAAGCGGCTATACTTTTGTTATTAACTTTTAAAATAAACATTTAAAAGTATGTTTTAAAATGTGAGGAAACAAAATGGCTCTAATCGACCTACATATACATTCTCAATATAGCAACGATGGCGAATATTCCCCACAAGAACTTATGTCTATGTGCGCCCATTCTTCTCTCAAAGTTGTTGCCATTGCTGATCACAATTGTATCGATGCTATTGATGAAAGCCGAAAATTGGCCCAGGAGTACGGCCTTACTCTGATTCCAGCCATTGAATTAGACTGTACCTACGCTGACGTTAACCTTCATCTCTTAGGCTACTATATTGAACCCGATAAAAGCATCTTTGATCCCGTTAAAAATAGCATCATCACTCAAGAACAAAAGACATGCCAAAAAAGGATGGCTTTGATCCGAGGGGCCGGTATTGATTTTGATCAAGAGTTTGCCAATTCTCTTGCCCGCAATGGCGTTGTCACTAGCGAAATGATCGCCAAAGCAGCGCTGGCGTTAGATAAAAATAGAAATAATCCATATCTTTCCCCCTATTATCCCGGTGGATCTCGCAGCGATAATCCTTTTGTTAATTTTTATTGGGATTATTGTGCGCAGGGAAAGCCTTTCTTTGTACCAGTCACCTATATGAGTCTCCATGATGCCTGTACGCTTATTAGGAAAACTGGAGGAGTACCCGTTTTGGCTCACCCAGGCAACAATATTAAAGAAAATGAAGAGCTTTTGCAGAATATTTTTCAAGAAGATGTGTGCGGCATGGAAGTTTTTAGTAGCTATCATAATCAGGTTCAAACTGATTTCTATCTCCGCTGGTCACAGCAGCTAGGGGTTATTCCCACCTATGGTAGCGATTTTCATGGTAAAACAAAACCTAGCATCACTCTTGGCAGTATTGACTGCCAAGAACAGGCAGAAGAAATCTGTTATGCATTACAAAAAGCACGAAGATAAAGGAGCTGTTCCCATGCTACATCAGGCGGGAAAACCCGAACTCATAAAAAAAATGAATATCGAGCTAATTTATCAAACTCTCATTGCCTTAGGTAGCGCTACCCGTGGTGAAATAGCGGAAGCGACCCACATGAGTGTCACAACAGTACGCAGCTTGCTGGAAGAATTAGTCACATTGGGAGAAATTGTAGAGAGTGACTTAGATGTTTCTAGTGGAGGAAGGCGTCCGCAACGATATATCCTCTCCCCTAACCGCAACCGTGTCCTTGTTCTCTATCTGGAGGAAGATCGTCTTTATTTTCGCGTCAACAAACTAAATGGAGAAATTCTCGAAGAAAATAGTGTTGCTATTATGCCAAAAAGCGCAGAAGCTGATGCCGTCCGGTTTGCCTCCAAATGCAAAGAACTTTGGAATGTTTCAGCTATAGGCCTGGGTGTCCCTGGTGTCGTGGAAAAAAGCGGATTTTTAGTGGACAACGGCTGGGGTCGATGGACTATCAACGACATCGGAAAACAAATGCAACATGCCTTAAATCTCCCAATGCTGTTAGAAAATGATCTCAATGCTGTTGCCCTGGGCTTCTGCCGTCAATACATTCACCAGCATCCCCAATACCAAATGGAACAGATGAATGTAGCTTATATTTATCTAGATCGTATCTGCAGCGGGTCTGGCATCATCGCAGGAGGTAAAATTGTACGGGG
>NZ_CBDTOK010000085.1:0-38736 GCF_965361945.1 Zongyangia sp.
AAGACAATTTCGGAATTTTCTATGAATTTGGATATATCTACAAAAGAACTGCTATAAATCTGTGGTTTTGTTCCCTGTGATAGAGTCGCCTCCACTAATTGCGCCAAAGCGTTCCCAGATAGGAGGCAGATCTTCCATAATATTACCCTCCGGCGCTTCATTTACCCCGGTGAAAACCAAGCTTTTTCAAATGTGACAGCTCTATTTATACAATAATTGAACCGTCAATCATCACCATTTTGGGCTTGGCATAGACAGAAAAGGGATCACCGGCAAAAACCACCAGATCGGCGTCCTTACCCACCTCAATCGAGCCCACCCGGTCATCGATTCCACAAATTTTCGCCGGGGAAATGGTAATGGCTTTAAGGGCCTCATGATAGTCCATCCCCTCCTTAACCGCAATACCGGCACACAGGGGGAGATACTGAATGGGGATCTCTGGATGATCGGTACAGAGGGCAACCGACACTCCGCAATTGGACAACATCCCGGGATTGGCCGGGGTCAACTCTCTGAGCTCTGGCTTGGATCGGTCACATAGGATGGGGCCGGCAACGACACAGGCCCCTTCCTCCAGCAGCACGTCAGCGATTTTATACCCTTCTGTGCCATGGATCAGAACATAATCCAGGTCAAATTCCTTGGCCAAACGGATAGCCGTAAACATATCGTCAGCCCGGTGGACATGGATATGTGCCTTCACCTCCCGCCTGAGTACAGGAATGAGCGCCTCACACTTCATATCGTATTCCGGTTCATCACAGTCTTCGTCATTTTGGGCCTTTTCCATATCTTCCATATAACGGCGGGCCTTGTATAACTGTTCCCGAATCAGAGCCGCCGTTGCCATACGTGTCACCGGCGCCTCCCCTTTGGCATGATAGACGCTTTTGGGATTTTCCCCCAGAGCGAATTTCATGGCAACTGGGTCTTTGATTATACAGCTTTCCATTCTCCGGCCCTGTGTCTTCATCGCCAACATCTGTCCAGAAATAGGATTGGCACTCCCTGGCCCTGTTACCACCGTTGTAATACCGGCTTGACGGGCTTCTTCAAAGCAGCGATCCATGGGATTGACAGCATCACAGGCCCGAAGGTGAGGCGTAATCGGATCTGTTTCCTCATTGCCGTCATCACCCTCAAATCCAAGGCCATCTTCCCACATGCCCAGATGGGTGTGGGCGTCAATAAAGCCTGGATATACAGTAAATCCATGCATGTCTAGGGCATCCCCCTGCGCATCGAGCTCCTCCATAGGGCCAACTTTCGCAATCTTTCCATCCTCTATCTGCAGGAATCCCCGCTCAATCACTCCATTAGTCACTGTGTTGATTTTTGCATTAATAATATACATCCTTGCCCTCATTTCTTCATAAAAAACTTTAAAAAATATAGTTTACAAATATTGGAAAATATGGTATTATATGAATGTAACATCCTATTTTCCAAACACTTCCCCTATTATTTTATTGTGACGCCATCCTCAGTGATGGCGTATTTTTTTGTGGATATGGTCAGAAAACAAAAAAACGAAGCGTCGCCACTTCGTTTCAGTAAAATTAGATTATCTGTTTTGTCCGCCGCCCCGGCGACCCGATGAGCCGCGTTTACCATCCATAAATTTTTTTAGGTCATACATTTTTTCGTCGCTGGTTTGTTTGAACTTATTCATCATATCTTCGAAGCTTTGGGGCTCACTTTTTCTGCTTCTGCTAAAATCACGAAAATCCGACCGCTGAAAATTATTCTTCCGCGGCTGCGCTGGCGAAGGATTATCCATGGCACGCTTGATCGACAAACTTACCTTCCCATCCTCACCTATGTTGAGGATTTTGACCTTGACCATCTGATTTTCTGAGATGTGGTCTTTAATTTCCTTGACATAAGTCGGCGCCACCTCAGAGATATGTACCATACCGGTCCTACCTCCCGGTAGTTCAATAAACGCGCCGAACTTTGTAATGCCGGTCACCTTGCCTTCCACGATGCTTCCAACTTCCAGCTGCATATAGTTGCTTTGTCCTCCTTAATAAATTCACAATGATTGCGTTACATTATACTTAAAATCCAAGAGAAAAGCAAGCTGCTTTTTCTCTTTCCAGATTTTGTGTCATCAACTGCCGGAAGCATCTACAAAGACTTTCTCATCAGGATAAGCATAATCCAGCTTATCCCTCGCCACCTTTTCTACGTAGCTCTCATCATCGCCCTGGGAGAGCAGCCGCTCTACCTCCAAGTTTTCCATCTCCTGAGCCTCACACTGTTGCTGGATGTTCTCCAGATAAGCCTTTTGTTCCCGGATTTCGATCTGCTGGGTCACAAGGGTGGCTATTGTATAGACACCGAAAGCGACTACTGCCAAACGTAGAAAAATATGTTTTTTAGCTTTTTCTTTTTTTACTGCCACCGTTTTTCCCACCCTTTCGGCGCATCCTATCTTTCCGATTTCTTTTTTTGTTACGTTTAAATAGATTATACAATAAAACCTGTCGTTGTTTCAAGCGGAATTTTACTTTTGTACCAAATTTTTTGAACGGAATCATCAATTTTGACAGGAATTTGCGGATCTTGCGGCCTAGCCAAACTAATAGAATCAATACAGGGCGGATAAGCACCCGATAGATAAAACGAAACACGGCTTTGACCGCACGAATAATCAACTTTGAGATCTTCATGACCAAGGAACCGATAGTAAAATAATAAATTACACCGCCAAGAAGTTCTCCCAGCACAATGAAAAAACGCAGCTGCCCGCCTATAGACTGCATCATATAAAAGAAGGTCACGAGCGCACATACAGCGAAAAATAAAGCGTCTTCCAAAAAAACAATGGCTGCTGGATTTTTGACGGCAATCCGGATAATCCGAAAGACATCATAAAAAGCGCCTAATCCAGCACCGATAAGGCACGCGATGAGAAACACCTGGGTTTGCTGAGCGATCATCACATTCACTTGCCTTACCATACCTTTCCGGATGTTCTATTCTTCCTGTGATGGAAGGGTTTACTTGAAAATTTTAGACAGGAATCCTCCGCCCTTTTGGGGTTGTTCATCCGCATAGGATAAGGAATAAATCTCCCCCTCCAATGTTAACTCTCCTGTATCTACATTCAGCTTGTTGATGTGGAGATTAAAGCCCTTTACCGTCAGCTCTCCTAAATCGGTAAACAGGATAACGCTTTGTTCATCAAAGCTGTCTATATCAGCAACTCCGGACACACTCAAAGCCCGTCTATCCTCTAAGATCAGATTATGGGGCAATTTTACTACTTTTTTCTCGTCTACCATTTTCTTGACCTCCATTACTGATTTTGCGGCAAAGCAAAAAACTCCTGTTGCCCATCAATGCATTTTATGATGGACAACAGGAGTTTATGACTGCAGGCTATTCCACCACTTCATAGTGGGTGGCGGCGTTTTCTTTGTTGGCGTATTCGCTCACCTTGAGTACCCGCACCTTCAGCGGACGGCTTCCCATGTTAATTTCCACAATGTCTCCCTCTTTTACATCATAGGAGGCTCGTGCGGCCTTACCGTTGACAACGATACGGCCAGCATCACAGGCCTCATTCGCAATGGTACGACGCTTAATCAGCCTCGTTACCTTGAGGTATTTATCTAGTCTCATCGCTTTTCCCCTTTCTACGTCTCATCATTTTCACTGAAGTAAGCAACAAAAAAACCGGTTAGAAAACCGGTTTTTTAACACATCGATGTTTTCTTATTTTGCGACTGCATCCTTCAGAGCCTTGCCGGCTTTAAAGGTCGGCAGTTTAGATGCGGGAATGGTGATCTCCTCTTTTGTTCTGGGATTTCTGCCCTTTCTCTCGCCGCGCTCCTTCACTTCAAATGTGCCAAAACCAACAATTTGGATTTTCTCGCCCTTGACCAGTGCTTCCGTAATGGAATCGATAACAGCACCAACGACTTTATCGCTCTCTTTTTTAGAGATATCTGCTTTTTCTGCAACCAGATTTATCAGTTCTGCCTTTGTCATGTGAATTTCCTCCGTATTTCAAGTTTAATTTCCTAAAACGGCCGCCCTTGATTTCGGTCAACCGTTTGACAACTTTGCTTTTGCCTCTTTCCAAAGGCCATCAAGACTCTCTAGATCTGCTTTTTTCATATCCACCCCGTTCTGGTCTGCCAAAGTTTCGACTACGGCAAACCGACGGATGAACTTTTCTGTCGCCTCCCCTAGGCATTCCTCTGCGTCAACATCCAAAAATCTGGATACATTGACAGCCGCGAAAAAAACATCGCCCATTTCTTCCCTACAGTGCAATGTCTCACCCAGGGCAATCGCTTGCTCCAATTCTGCAATTTCGCTTTTTAGCTCGGAAAGCGCTCCGGCAACATCATCGTAATCAAAGCCCGCCCGGGCCGCCCGCTGCTGCACCTTGGCACTGCGCATCAGGGCCGGAAGTACTTTGGGAACATTCTGCAAGGTTTCTGTGGCTGTTTTCTGGCCTTTGGTCGCCTGTTTAATTTTATCCCAGTTGACGAGCACTTGGTCGCTGTCTTTCACCTTGATATCACCAAAGATGTGCGGATGCCGGATAATGAGTTTCTGACAGATATCGTTAGCCACATCATCAAAGTTGAAACGGCCTTCTTCCTCCTCCATACGGGCGTGAAACACCACCTGGAGCAGTACGTCACCTAATTCCTCACGAAGCAGCTTTGGATCCTCGTTATCAATGGCCTCCAGAACCTCGTAGGTCTCCTCTAAAAAGTTTTTCCGGATAGAGTGATGGTCCTGCTCTCGGTCCCAGGGGCAACCATTCTCCCCACGGAGGATCTCCATGATAGCAAGGAGGTCATCCATGTTATATCTGTCTTTGCGCTTAAATTCCCGTGGCATAACTTCACCTTTATTCTTATCGCATCCCGCCTGAAAAATCCACGAATTGCTGGATTTTTCATGAGCAAGTTATATCTTACCTTATCAGACCTCGTTTTTCAAGTAGTTTTGCGATTTTTTCTCCTTTCGGAAGCATAATCACGTCATCTTTGGTAATGGCATGGATCAAAAACAAAGAGACAAGATAAACCACACATGCCAGTGCGATTGCTCCGATGACAGAGAGGGTATTTCCCAGTCTCACGTGGAGCAGTCCAAAGCTGGCCCATCCTGTGGCAGCGCATATTCCTCCTGCAATCAAGGGCTTGATAAAGACACCGACCAAATTGGGGACTACATCTGTAATTCTACATAAGCAGATAATACCGGCGACAACAATAATCAAATAACAGATAATGGTGCCAATCGGCGCTCCGTTGATGTTAACCGATGGAACCGCCACCAGAAAAAAGTTGATCCCCAGCTTGACAATTCCTCCTGCCACCATCAGCTTCACCGGCAGATCCGGCCGTCCCACCGCCTGGAGCATGCTGTTGATTGGCGTAGCTACCGCCACGAAAATGGCCGCAATTCCCAGCATCTGCAACAAAGGCGTAGCAATGACAGCCTCTGCCGCCCTGGCAGAAAAGAGCATCTGCAGGATCGGCCCTGCCAGGGCAAAGAGTCCCAGTCCCGCCGGAATCGCCACCAAACAGGTCATGCGAATGACAGCCTCCACATTTCGGCGCAATTCCTTTTCACTTCTGGTAGCCCAAGCTGTGGCCACCGCAGGCAGAGCACTGACGCCAAGGGTCGTGGTGAGGGAGGGCACCAGATTAAAGATGGTAATGGCTAGCGCCTGGTAAGAGCCGAAAAGATAATTGGGAATTTGGCCAAGGCTCATCCCCTCAGGAATCAGTCCCTGGTACATAGATAAAACTGCGGCACTGTCCTGCCCAATGGCAGTATCCAGCCGGTTCATCACCGATACCAGGTCAATCATTGAGGTCAGATTGACTGCGACCGCTCCCAAGCAGACCGGAATGGCCAGCCGGATGAGCCGGCGGCGCAGCTGCTTTGCCGGGCGAGGCTCCGGCGATGCTTCTACCTCTGCTTCTGTAATACCGTCACCCCTGCATTTATGGCGGATCCAAAGATAAGCGACGCCGCCTAAGGTGCTCAGAGTGACGCCGAAAATAGCGCCGGCCGCTGCATAGGGCAAACTAGCCGCTTGGGCTTGCTCCATGGTGGCAACCGCCTGGCCAAAGACAGGACCCCCACTTTCAAATTGTCTTGCACCCCACAGCAGCATAAGATAAGCGCCTAGCAATCCTCCGGCCAGCTTGATAATCGCCTCTACAATCTGAGACACTGCCGTGGGATACATATTTCGCAGTCCCTGATAATAGCCCCGGTAAGCCGAGGTCATACATCCGAAAAAGATTGCCGGGGAGATGGCAATCACCGACCAAAACGCTCCAGGGTTTCCCACTGCCCGGACAAAAAGCCCTGAACCGAATACAATAAGCGAAAGGCCCGCAATGCCCATGATAAAAAAAAGCGCCGTAGAAATCCGCATAATCCTTCGAATGTCTTTGAAACGGCGCAGGGCAGCATTTTCCGCCACCATCTTGGCTACTGCCACCGGCAGTCCTGCAATAGAGAGAGCATAGATGGGATTAAACAGCCCATAGGCTGTGGTAAAATAGCCCATTCCTTCCCCGCCTATAAGGTTGGTCAGGGGGATTTTAAATACTGCGCCAATGAGTTTGACAATAACGGTGGCAACCATTAAAATAATCGCACCGTGCAGGAAACTCTGCTTGGGTCTGTTCGGCATGTAAGCTACTTCCCCCTTGTCGATTTGCCCTAAATAGGCAATTTGTCCCCTCTCTTTATAAGTATTGTCCCGTAGCTTTAATTATACATTATAGAGGATCTCTTCATAGGTGGGAATCGGCCAGATCTTCTTGTCCACAATCACTTCCAAAGCATCCGCTATGGTTCTGATCTTATTCATGGACGGCAGGATCTGATCCCTACATTGGATAGCCCGCTGCTCCATCTCCTGCAGCGCGGCAATCCGCTCAGCAATCTGGCCCAACTCGATAACGGCACTATCCAGTTCATCCAACTTCCGGCTGATAAATTCCAGCCGCTGTTCCTGGGACTTGGCTGTATATTGGTGGGCCCGGACAGCGGTAATGCTCTGAGCAAGTTCGGTGGCATACCGCATAACCGCCGGATAGATCTCCCGATTGACCATCCGCACCATGGTGTTAGCCTCAATAAGTAGGTGCTTGCTGTAGCGCTCCAGCATTACCTCTTCCCGGGCGCGCAACTCGCTCTCCCGGCAGACATGGTACCTTGAGAATAAGTCAATCGCCCGTTGATGGGTAAGAATTTTCGCGGCACTCACCGTATCCGAGATACAGGGCAGCCCTCTCTTGGCAGCTTCTGCCGGCCATTCCGGCGCATAACTGTTGCCGTTATAGATGACTTTCCCGTGTTTCAGATAGATCTCCTTGATAATTTTGACGATTTCCCCGTCAAAATCCCGGCAGTTTTCCAAGCGTTCCGAGATCCAGTCCAAGGATTCCGCCACCATGGTGTTGAGGGTGGCGTTAACCCAGGATACCGACATAGAAGAGCCGAGCATCCGAAATTCAAATTTGGAGCCGGTAAAGGCAAAGGGAGAGGTTCGATTGCGATCGGTAGCGTCTACCTGCAATTGAGGCAGGGAGGGAATTCCAAAGTCCACGACAGCACCGCTCTGATACTCTTCCTCACCGGATTCCCCCGCCAAACGTTTTAAAACTGAAAGCATGGAATCGCCTAGGCAGATGGAAACAATGGAAGGAGGCGCTTCATAGCCTCCCAGCCGTTGGTCATTGCCAGCACTGGAAGCTGCTGTACGCAATAGCGGGGCATACAGATCGATAGCCCGAATCACCGCACATAAAAACATGAGGAATTTCGCATTGTCATAAGGATTATCCCCTGGCTCCAGTAGATTCTGACCGTTATCGGTCATGAGGGACCAATTGTTGTGCTTACCTGAACCGTTGACATAGGCGAAGGGCTTTTCATGGAGCAAGCAGACCAACCGATGGCGCAATGCCACCCGATGCAGTGTTTCCATCATCAGCTGGTTTTGATCGGCAGAAATATTGTCCACCGTAAAGATTGGGGCCAATTCGTGTTGACAGGGTGCGGCCTCGTTATGTTTGGTCTTGGCGGATACCCCCATACTCCAAAGCTCTTCATCGATTTCCTTCATAAAAAGGGAAACCCGCTCATTGAGGGAAGCGTAATAGTGATCGTCCAACTCCTGGCACTTGGGGGGACGGGCACCAAATAGGGTGCGGCCGCAAAGCTTTAGGTCCTCCCGTTTTTGATAGGTTTCCAGATCAATGAGGAAGTATTCCTGTTCAGCGCCCACCGCCGCCCTGACATGCCGGACCTGATGGTCTCCAAACAGGCGGAGCAGGCGCAGCGCCTCTTTTTCCAAAGCACGTGCCGCACGGAGGAGCGGAGTCTTTTCATCCAAAGAATCCCCATTATAGGAACAAAACGCAGTGGGAATACACAGGGTCACCCCCGATTTGTCCTCCTTGAGGAAGGCTGGCGAAGTTGGGTCCCACATGGTGTACCCTCTCGCTTCGAAAGTACAGCGCAGCCCGCCAGAAGGAAAAGAGGAAGCGTCTGATTCTCCCTTAATGAGCATCTTCCCTGAAAACTCCATGATGGCGCCGCCGCCAGAAGTAGTGGACATAAAAGACTCATATTTCTCCGCTGTGCAACCGTTTAGTGGCTGGAACCAGTGGGTATAGTGGGTAGCGCCCATGGCCACTGCCCAGTCCTTCATGGCGTTGGCCACCACCTCCGCCAGTTTTGCGTCCAACATTCTGCCTTCATCAATGACCTTTTTCAGCTCTCTATAGGTTTCTTCCGGCAGTCTTTCCTGCATCACCCGATCATCAAAGACATGGGTGCCAAAAATATCACACAGTTTACAATCTCGGATTGAATCTTCCATCTGATTGCCTCCCCTTATAATTTCTCTAAAATCTCCCCGGAGGAACGGGCACAGCCAGCTATGATTCCTTCATCTCCTAGGGTGAGATAGACTCCATCTCTATATAAAACCCGCCCGTCACACATGGTCAGCACCACATCAGAAGAGCGGGCTGCGTAGACAATGGCGTTTAGTTCGTCGAACACCGGCTGAATATGCGGCCGATGCAGATCGATCACCGCTAAATCTGCCTGAAATCCCTCTTTGATGAGTCCGCAATTTTCCCGTCCCTGGCTGAGAGCGCCTGCTCGGGTCGCCATATAAAGCACCTCTTCCGGCGGGAGGGCGCAGGGATCCCCAGTGCTGCCCTTGCAAAGCAGGGAGGCCAGCCGCAGTTCTGCAAGCATGTCTAGATTATTGTTGCTGGCAGCGCCGTCGGTACCGATGGCCACACAAATGCCGCTGCTGCGCAGGGCCGCCACATCGGCAATTCCGCTGCCCAGCTTCAGGTTGCTGGCCGGACAATGGGCAACACTGGCCCCATGCTCCGCCAAAAG
This sequence comes from Zongyangia sp., assembly GCF_965361945.1. NCBI lineage: Bacteria > Bacillati > Bacillota > Clostridia > Eubacteriales > Oscillospiraceae > Zongyangia > Zongyangia sp. Next base: position 9,424 of record NZ_CBDTOK010000085.1, read on the forward strand.
GCGGCGGTCCTCCTCTTCCAGATGGACACAGTGGGCAAAATGGGTAGGTCCATTTAAAATACCACAATCGGCGAAATAGCGTGCTGGAGAACGTCCCCCATGCCGGGTTTTGCATTCTTCCTGTTCCTTTTTTGTCTCAGAAAGGTGGATATGGGTAATGCTCCCCCATTCCTGAGCGAGGGCTGCCATCTCCCGCACGGTATGTTCGTCTGTGGTATATTCCGCATGCAGGCAGGTATCCACCAGGATCCGGCCATTCTGAGCGCCATTCCACTTTTGGTGCATCTCCTTCAGGTGAACTACCATGGGGTTTTGCTCGAAAGACGCGCTTTGTCCCACCGACGTCACCCCTACCGCCAGATTGCACTTGATTCCTGTTTCTTCTACTGCACGGGCAATCTCATCCACCGAAAAATACATCTCGGAAAAGCTGGTGACGCCGCTGGCCAACATCTCTGCGATCCCCAACATAGCGCCGTAATAGAAGTGTTCTCCTTGAATCTTTGCCTCAAAGGGGAACACCTTCTCCTGAAGCCAACGGTCCAGGGGCAGTCCTTCCGCATAGCCTCGCAACAAGGTCATAGCCACATGACAGTGGGCATTGACAAGACCAGGGATCAGCACCTTGTCCCGACCCGCATAAACTTCTCCATAGTCTTCCTGGGGCATCTTATTGGAAATATAATCTATTTTATCTCCTTTAATGCCCACATAACAATGCCGACGCACCTTAAAGTTTTCATCAATGATGGTAATATCACGAAACAGCATTTTTCTCCTCCGCTTGTCTCACAGCTTTTCAAGGATGGCGGATAACAACTTCTGAAATACTCCGGCCCTTCGGGAGGTGATCTCTACCACCTCTTCATCGGTAATAGGCTGTGCCAGCATTCCCGCCGCCAGATTCGAGATGCAGGAAATTCCAAGAACCTTCATGCCGCAGTGGGCTGCTGCAATCACTTCTGGTACCGTAGACATGCCTACTGCGTCACAGCCTAAAGTCCGCAGAGCCCGAATTTCCGCAGGTGTTTCAAATTGAGGGCCTGACATAAACCCATAAACGCCCTCCCGCAACATGACACCGCATTCCCCCGCTGCTTTTCGCGCGATCTCCATAAGCGTTGGATCATAGGCGTGGGACATATCAAAAAAGCGCGGCCCTAATTCTTCAATGTTCTTTCCTCTGGCTGGAGATTCTGTAAAAAATTTCACATGATCGGTAATCAGCATAAAATCCCCCGGCTGGAAGCTTCCATTAATCCCTCCCGCTGCATTGGTGACAACCAGTTTGTCCACCCCTAAAAGATGCAATACTCTGGTGGGATAAGCTACCTGCTCCATGGAAAAGCCCTCGTAATAGTGATATCTTCCTGAGAGAAGGAGAACTTTCTTCCCACCTAATTCCACAAAATGCATCTGATAGGCATGGGACTGATTGGTGCCCTTTGGAAAATGCGGAATCTCTTCATAGGCAATGGTGACCGCTTGCGGAAAATGTTTGGCATATTCGCCCAATCCCGACCCTAAGATAACCGCTGCGTCCGGCTTCTCCCCAATTTTCTCTCCGATATACATTGCCGACGCCGCATAATCTGTATAATCAAACACTCTGTCTCTCCCCTTTCGAAAACCGTCCACCCATGTGTACAGAAAGAAAAATGCCCGGTAACGAAGCGATTCGTTACCGGGCCTCCTATTATGATTCTCGCTCTATGTCCGGCTCGACGGTTATTCTATTCTTCTGTATCAGAGCCTTCCTGGGCCTCTGGATCCTGTCCAGCCTCGTCATCCTCAACAGTTTCCTGAGTCTCCGACGCTTCAGAAGCATCCAGTTTGGAGCCACAGCGATTGCAGAATACGGAACCGGTAGGGTTAGCAAAGCCGCAGGACTTGCAGCGTACCAATTTTTTCAGCTCCATCAGCTTTTCAGTATCCGCCTCCAGCTGTGCAGCCAACTCCTTGATTTCCGCTACACAGACGTTGATGAGCTCATCATTTTCAACTCCGGAAATTTTACAGTCATATACAATTTTACCCAGTCTGCCATAGGCCTTCTCGATTTCTCCCTTGGTTTGGGAGCATTTGAGCTTCAGCTTGGAAATGGCCACGACCTCTTCCGTCTTTTTGCCCGCTTTATCGCAGGCATCCTTTGCCGCAGAGAAAAAACTATCAAACATATCCATTATAATTCCTCCTTAAACGTTGGAAATTCACATCTTATCTTGCTCTCATTATAATACTTTCCTCCCTAAATAGGAGGATTTCTCATGAGAATTTATAAAAAATTAATATGTCTTTCAAACATTTTGTATTCAGCCGATAAACTCTCTCAGCAAAGAATCCGCTGGCACCCACTGAGAGCTGATGGGGGAAAAAGTAGAAATTGCGTTTTTAATCAGCTCCACCTTCTCCTTATGGCTTTCATAACCCTCAAGAAGGGGGAGCAGTTCTTCCCGGAAAAGGCTGGGCTCATACATGATAGCCGTATCAATGGTCAAATCCGCAGTCTTTTCAAAGGGCTCGATATAAAGTTGAGAGGCATGACAGATGTCTTTCCAGTTTTCTAATGTTTTTTCCGGAGGCGTGTTCCGGAAATGATAGTCCCGCACCATCCGGCGGATCAGCCTTGTATTTTCTTGACCGATCAGCACATATTGGCCGGTCACAAACCGGCTTTTCACTGACACATAAATGCGAAAAAGCTTTTCCTGGTCCATAGGCGGAAGAAGTACAGGATTGAGGGCGTGCAGCCCTTCCACAATCACCACGTCATTGCCGGTGATCCTCACCCGCTTCTCCTTGGCGGAGCGCTCCCCAGTTTCAAAGTCAAAGATAGGAAACCAGGCCTGTCCCTCCTGGATCAGATGATAAAAGCACTCATGCATACAGTGGATATCCAAAGAAAATATACTCTCATAATCGCTGCGTCCGTCGGCAAATTTGGTCGGCGCCTTGGTTCCGATGAAAAAGTCATCCAGGGAAATTACCACAGCGCCGATGCCGATTTTCTCCAGCTGATGTTGCAGTTTTCTGGCCGTTGTCGTTTTTCCCGAAGCTGTAGGGCCCGCGATCATGACAAAACTTACCTTGTCAATTCGTTTTTGTATTTCCAGTGCTGCCCCAAGCAGATGGTCTCCGTATGTTTTCTCTCCCAGCGCCACCAGGCCTTGCGGATCATTTTCCGCCATGCGATTGATGTCTGTGACGTCATAATGGGGCTTTGAAAGATCAAGGATTTTCAAAAAAGCTCACCACCTTCTCCTTTCTGCGCATCATCTCATCAAATCTACGAATGTATTCATAAGGATACTTGAAATTATAAATCCGCTGAATTTCTCCTGTCTCTGGATTTACCAGTTTTGTCACCGCTCCCGCGCCCAAAGCGAGAATGGTGTGGACTTCTTCCATGATCAGAATATTGTAGGCACTTTCATACCCCGGTTTGGCGTAGCCCACATTCTCTAAATTCGCAATGGTGTTCTTCTGACGATAGAGATAATAAGGACGCCATCCCTCCTCCATCAGCTGCTTCTGGGCATAGTCCACCATCTGGGAAACCTCATCCTGGCTGGCTTTATAAAGGGAAACGTATTCCCCTCCAATATCCGAAGAGCGTTTTACAGTCAGTGTATGCACCGTCACATTTTCTGGGGAAAGCTGCTTCACCCTATCCAGGGTGTCACAAAATCCCGGCAGATCATCCCCCGGCAATCCGGCAATCAAATCCATATTGATATCCTGAAAGCCCATTTCTCTCGCCAGGTGGAATGCCTCCACGGCCTGAGCGGCGGTGTGGTTTCTGCCAATGCCCTGAAGCACCCTGTCCTGGAGGGTCTGAGGGTTGATGCTGATGCGGGTGACGCCTGCATCTTTGAGCACCTGCAGCTTTTCTCTGTCGATGGTATCAGGACGGCCGGCTTCCACCGTGTATTCCAGGGCGTCTTGCACCGGAAAGCTTTCCGCCACTGTATCCAGAATACCCTTTAGCTCCTGGGCGCTAACCGAGGTCGGTGTCCCCCCTCCGAAATAGATGGAGGTAAGCTGAAGACCCAATTCCTTCGCTTGGCGTCCCGCTGCCCGGATTTCTTCTTTCATCAGCCGCAGATAATCAGGCACCAGCTTTTTTGTCTTTTCAATGTTGTGGGAGACAAAGGAGCAGTAATGGCAGCGGCTGGGGCAAAAGGGCATGGAAAGGTAAAGACTGTAGGATTTTTTTCGATTATGGCTTAAAATCGTCCGCTGGTTTTCCGCAATAATGGAGGCCAACGCCGCCTTTTGTGGGGAGACAAGATAATGGGACTGAAAGTACTCTTTTGCCTTATCTTCCCCCATTCCCTGTTCCAGCAGGGAGCGGAAAAGCTTTACTGGACGGACACCGGTCAGCACTCCCCATTGCGGAAAAACCCCAGTCAGCTGCGACAGAACGCGGTAGATCAGCACCCCAAATGTAAATTCACAGCTTTGGGTAAAATTGGGTACTCCTTTACAGACTGTGTCCTGCCCCTCTTCTTCACGGCCGCGGTATCTGGCTTTGACAGACAGCAGAGCCCTGTCTTCCTTCTCCCGCAGCGTTGTCAAAATATATTCTTCATAGTCTCCCAAATATTCCGGGGAGTCCTTCCACACCGAGGTAACCGTCTCTCCGGTAAAAAAGAACCGGCAGAGGCTTTCTAATTCATAGCGGAAGGAGTGCCCATCAAAGATCAGCGTCATACGCCTGCACCCATATAAATGTTGTGCAGACGTTCTTCCTCCAAAGTGCTGTCCGGTCCATGGCCAGGAAGAACCTGATAATCGCCCTCTAGGTCGGCCAGACGGCGAAGGGATGCCTTAATCTGTTCATAGCTTCCGCCATAAAGGTCTGTTCTTCCACAGTCCCCTTGAAAGAGGGTATCTCCTGTGAACAGCACATTTTCACACCGGTAGGTCACTGAACCCTTAGAATGCCCCGGGGTAGCGATGACCTCAAAACGCATCTTACCCGCCTCTATGACATCCCCGTCAGAAAGAAGCCAGTCGATGGAAATATCCTCCGGTTTCCACCGCTGCCGCATGGCAAGGCTTAGCTGCGGATCGGTAAGCATTTCTGCATCTTCACCGGAAACACACAGCTTCGCTCCAAATTCGTTCTTGATCTCCATCACAGCCCCTGTATGGTCAAAATGTCCATGGGTCAATAGAATATAGCGGACATCCAAGCCGCGGTTTCGGATGGCTTCTACCAATTTTTGTCCCTCGTCGCCGGGGTCTATAACTACAGCCACCTTGTCCTCATCATAAGCAATATAACAATTTTCCTGTAAATATCCCACTGGGATTACGAGAATTTCCATCATATCTCTCCTTTCCCGGGTTACATCAGTTCATCCGTATCTAAAAAAATGGTCACAGGACCATCATTGACAATGGTAAGCTCCATATCTGCGCCAAAACTGCCTGTCTCCACCTTGGAAACGCCAGTATTTTTCATTCTTTCCACAAAATAGTCGTAAAGCTGTTCTGCATGGGCCGGATTTCCCGCCTTAACATAGGAGGGACGCCGTCCTTTTTTGCAGTCGGCATATAAAGTAAAGTTGGAAACAATGATTACCTCTCCATCAACGTCCAATGCGCTACGGTTCATCTTGCCCTCATCATCAGCAAAGATCCGCAGATTGGCCACCTTTTCACAGAGATAGTCGGCCTGAGCTTTTTCATCAGCGTCACAGACTCCTAACAGAATCATGAGACCCTGTCCAATTTTCGCCACCTGTTTTCCATCTATTTTTACTCCAGCACTGCTGACTCGCTGTAATATTACCCGCATTGCGTCTCTCCTTTACTGATACGTCCTTTCAATGGATATGACCCCTGAAATCCGTTTCAGGGTGGCGATAATGCTGTTAAGCTGTTCCACACTTTTGGTGCCAATGGTCACCTGAATCATGGTATGGCCATCCTTTAACTCCCTAGCGTTGAGGGAATGCAGGGGCACCTTTAGGTTGGTCAGCCCCAAGCTGACATCAACCAGCAGGCCATCCCTGTCATTGGCATAAATCTCGATGGTTGACTTAAAGGTGCCGTTATCCGGCAGCCCTGCCCAGGTTGTCCGCACCCAGCGATCCTTCTGATTTTCGTCCTTCATCGCCGACTGCACATTAATGCAGTCCTTTTTATGGATGGAAACTCCATAGCCCCGGGTGACAAATCCGATGATATCGTCGCCCGGCAGAGGATTACAGCATTTGGCAAACTTGACAAGGCAGCTGTCTAGTCCTTCCACAATAACACCGCTCTGGGGCCGATGCTCTTTTTTGGGCTTGGCAGTCTGTTCCGCCTTCTGCTCCGGCACCCGGTACTTTTTCTGGAAATCATCCTTAATCCTGGGCATAATCCGGGACAGGGAAATGCCGCCGTAGCCAATGGCCGCACAAAAATCATCAACGGAATTTAAATGCTGCCGTCTGGCGATCTCCAGCAAAAATTCTTTCATCTCGACTTCCGGCAGGGAAATCAGGTTGCGTTTAAACTCCCGTTCCAGCTCCGCGCGGCCTTCCTGGATGTTCTCATCCCGTTTTTCCCGCTTAAACCACTGGCGGATCTTGTTGCGGGCTTCACTGGTTTTCACCATCTTCAGCCAATCCCGGTTGGGTCCATGGCCCTGGGCATTGGAGGTGACAATTTCCACAATCATGCCGGTACGCACCTGGAAATCCAGGGATACCTGACGTCCATCCACCTTGGCGCCGATCATCCGGTTGCCCACGGCACTGTGGATGGCATAGGCAAAGTCGATAACGGTAGACCCTGCAGGAAGGCTGATAACGTCCCCTTTGGGCGTAAAGACAAAAACTTCTTCCGGAGCCAGGTCGTTTTTGATGGAGCGGACAATGTCCTCCACATCGTCTGACTCTTTCTGTACCTCCAGAAGCTGACGCACCCAGGCCAGACGCTCATCCAGCTTGTCCGAACCGCTGACACCTGCTTTATACTTCCAGTGGGCGGCAATGCCGAATTCCGCCGTATGATGCATGTCCCAGGTGCGGATCTGCACCTCGAAAGGAATGGCCTCTTTGCCTACCACAGTGGTATGCAGGGACTGGTACATGTTGGGTTTTGGCGTGGAAATATAGTCCTTGAACCGATTGGGGATCGGGCGGAACATATCGTGGATAATTCCGAGCACGTTATAACATTCAATGACGGTGTCCACTATAATACGGATGGCGTAAACATCAAAAATCTCTTCGAAAGAGCGCCCCTGCATATAGACCTTACGGTAGATACCGTAGATACTCTTAACTCTTCCCTCTACATAGGGGTTTTTGAAATCCTTCGAAAGGCGCTCAATGATCCGCTCTTTGATCGCCTCAAGAAACTGCTGACGGTCATCATTGCGCATCCGCAGGGCTTTTTCTATGGAATCATAGCCGATTGGATCCAAATATTTTAAGGAAATATCCTCCAATTCCTCTTTAAAGGCGCGGATTCCCAAACGGTGGGCCAGCGGCGCATATACCTCCATGGTTTCCAAGGCCTTATCCCGCCTCTTTTGCGGCGGCAGAGCGTCGATCGTCCGCATATTGTGAAGGCGGTCCGCCAGCTTGATGATGATGACCCGGACATCCTGTGCCACTGCCAGCAGCATTTTGCGGACATTTTCCGCCTGCTGTTGTTCCCGGGAGGAAAAAGGAATCCGTCCCAGTTTTGTTACACCATCCACTAACAGCGCAACCTCTGAACCAAACTGTTTCTCAATGGTGGAAAGTTCCACTTCGGTGTCCTCTACTACGTCGTGGAGCAACGCCGCGCAAAGGGTATCTGTATCCATCCCCAGATCCACCAGAAGCACTGCCACAGCAATGGGATGAGAAATATAGGGCTCGCCGGACTTTCTGCATTGTCCCTGGTGAGCGTCCACCGCTGTCTGATATGCCACTTTTATTTTTTCTAGGTCATAGGGCTTGGTGCTCTCCTGCAATTTATGCTCCAAATCCTCAAAAGTATAAATCTTATTTTTCATTCCCATCACCACCTTGTGTTGTTATAGAGAGAGCCGCGAGAATCTTGCTTTTTCCCAAGTCAACTTTTTGGGGATTTTTTACAGCACCGGTAAGGATTTTCCCATTTTTCTTCACCTGGGCCGCCAATCCCATTTCACACAGGACGTCCAGCGCGATCCTCATTCTCCCATAATCCATTTTATCGCCTACCGCCCGGACAAACAAGAGGTCTTCCCCAAAACTGACGAATCTTTTCTCCCGCAGGTAGCGGTATAATAGGGCAATATCCTCTCTAGAGGGCAACAAACGCTCTTTTTCTTCCTGCTGGAGTTTGCGTCCCAAACGGTAATCATCATAGAGGGTCTTGGTCGCAAAGAGCCGCTCTTCGCAGATTCCAGACGGGCGAATATCTTTGATCTTGATGGAAAGCTGCTGCATACCATTATAGATGCTGATGTCACAGCTTACCGCTATATCCACCCTATCTCCCGGTGCGTATTCCAACCGGTCAGGGCTCATACCAAAATAAAGGCCGTAGAAAGCGTCATCGTCCTTGATGAAGCGGATTTTACAGTGTTTTCCCCCTGAAAGCGGGTACACCTTGTCCACTATAGCTCCCATCACAGCAAATACCGGAGAGGCATTCCCCGCCCCATAGGGCTCCAATGCGTCCAGCGCTTTGATTTTTTCTATGGTCATCTCCGAGATTTCCAGCACATGGTCAATGGACAGGGTGAGGGTGGGCATCTGCGGGAAATTCTCATCACAATATTGATAGAAATCCCTCAGGAAGAGGGGAATATCATCTGTATAGAGGGAAAAGCCAGCCGCGAGAGAATGGCCGCCAAACCGGGTCAGATGCGTACAGCTCTTTTGCAGTGCCTCAGCAAGGGAGAACCCCTCCACAGACCGGCCGGAGCCTCTGGCTTCGTCCCCTTCCACACTGATGAGGAAGCAGGGCTTCCCATAACGCTCCACCACCTTGGCGGCCACGATGCCAATAATCCCATGGTGCCATTGGTCGGATTGAAGGACAATGACTTTTTGATAACGCTTTTGAGGATCGCTTTCCAGCTGCTGCTGTACCTGGGCTGCTATTTCATTGCCCAGGGCCTGTCTGTGCTGGTTAAGCTCGTTCATTTCCCGGGCAAGCTCAGCCGCTCGCTCCTCCTCTTCACAGAGCAAAAGTTCCAGCGCTTTGGACGTCTTGCCCAACCTGCCGGCGGCATTGATCCTCGGCACAATACCGAAAGCAACCGTCTCGCTGCTCACCGGCTTTCCATCCAGGCCTGCCGCGGACAGCAGGGCGTTTACCCCTATATTTTCCGTCGTTTTTAGTATGTTTAAACCTTCCTTGACGAGAAGGCGGTTTTCTCCATCCAAATTGACTACGTCGCCAATGGTCCCAATGGCCACAATATCCCCATAATGTTCAATCATGCCCCAGCCGTCATCGCCATCCAGCGCGCACAGCAGCTTGAACGCCACTCCCACGCCGGCAAGATTTTTATAAGGGCTTTCACAGTCCACCCGGTGAGGATCGACCACCGCAACTGCTTTGGGCAGAGCCTCCAAGGGTTGGTGGTGGTCGGTGATGACCACATCAACGCCTAATTCTGCCGCATATTTTACCTCATCCAGCGCCGAGATACCGTTATCTACGGTGATGATTAACGTTGTCCCCTGTTCGCTGATGCGGTCAATCGCACCCTTATTTAGTCCATATCCTTCTCCGTCTCGGTCAGGTATGTAGAAAAACACATCAGCACCAATATTTTCAAGATAGGTATAGACCAGGTAGGTGGCGGTCATTCCATCACAGTCATAGTCGCCATAAACGGCAATTTTTTCACCATTTTCCACAGCCAGTTGGATCCTTGCTACGGCTTTGTCCATATCCTTCATCAGAAACGGATCAAAAAAAGTTGGACTTCCCTCTAAAAAACGCTGAATTTGCTCTTCATTCTCATAGCCCCGTCCCAAAAGCACATCGCAAACCAGCGGGTCAACCTTTAGCGTCTTTGCTATCTGCTCGGCCAAAGACAGGTCGGATTGAGCAATCTTCCATCGTTTTAATTCCAATACATTTCCCTCCACCGGGCGTTTCTATACCGCCCTCAGCGCTTTCGCTTCTCTATAACCCAGTTTCCTGTAACCATAAGCCTTTTATTCTAAAAATAGACAAATTTACAGAATTTTATTTTATCACATCATCTGCGAAACTTCAATAAATAGGCCCACCTTCTCAGAATAGGAGGGCCTCGTAAATTTCGACCATCTGTGTTTCCACCGTCTCTTTTCCCAAAGCTTCCAACGCTTTTAGCCGCTTCTTTTTGGAAACTCGCGCTTTGCTCTCCCTCAGGTGGATGACAAACTGAGCATCATTCTTGAGTACAGAACGAATGGTATCCCTCATAACCTCATTTTGCATTTTTATTTCTTCTGTCCCATCTGAAGGGCTGGTAAATTCCACACAAAGCGCCCGGTCAAGCTGTTCCATCTTAAGCTGATATGTCGGGTAACCAATACGGTAAGTGGGATCCGCATAACGGCTCTTCCCCACTGTAGGAAAAAGCAGCCTGGTTACGGTTTTTAAATCCTGTTCCCGCTGCAAAAAACTGGGCCACCGTTTCTTTTCTACCCCATTTTCAGCAAGTCCGGTAAATGTGGCAAGAGATCCGCTTCTCTTCTCCTCCGCTACAATGTCCAAAGAGGTTTGCAGGTCGCTCAATCTTTTGACCCCTTGGTTTCGCAGCAGATGGTGGAAGCTTTTTTTCCATCTCCAACGCCTCCAAAAAGGGATGCGAGCTGTATCCGCATAGAATTTTTGCCGCAGTACTTCAATTGATTGAGATATAGGACAGCGGGCTGCAAATAAAATACTGGATACCGCCAATTCCTTAGATGCACTGACACAGGCGATGTCAATCCCGTTTTCCTGTAGCTGTCTTAAGGCGCAATAAACCGCTAAATCACCGATGCCGCATCCCGACAATGCAACACCTATCTTCATTTGATCGCTCCATTTCTCCTCGTAGTATCAAAACGGCAGGCCTTCACAGATTTTGACCTATGCTATTCTACGAAATTGACAGGCTGTCCGTTCCAAAATCCTAGCTATCAGGCTCATTTTAGATGTCAGTTTTTGGTTCCGCAAGGGGAAAACATGTAAGAAAAAGGCAGCCGCAGCTAGCGGTTGCCTTTTTTGCTAATCAAAAGGGGCATATTTTTTCATAATTTCCTGAGCTACTCGGATACCGTCCACCGCAGCACTCATGATGCCGCCGGCATATCCTGCCCCTTCTCCGCAGGGATAAACCCCGCTGACACTAATGGATTCCAGCCGATCTCCACGTGTCATCCGCACCGGAGAGGATGTGCGGGTCTCGACGCCGGTCAATACCGCATCCTCCGCCGCAAACCCTGGAAGCCTCCGTTGGAATTGCATAAGCCCTTCCCGCATCATAGCGGTGACAAAGGGCGGGAGTATATCATCCAGTGAAGCTGGTACCACTCCTAGGGAATAGGAGGGTGTCACTCTGCCAAAATCCGCGCCGGAACGATGATTTAAAAATCTGCCCACCGTTTGTACAGGTGCTCGATAATTTCCTCCTCCGGCCAAAAAGGCGCTGTGTTCCAGCCTTTCTTGAAAGCGGATGGGATCTTGGGGGTGTACCCCAAAATCGTCTCGGTCCACAGAAACTACCAATGCTGCATTGGCATTGACCTGATCTCTGGCAAATTCGCTCATACCGTTGGTGACCACCGTATCAGCTACTGAAGATGCTGGAACAACCACCCCCCCAGGACACATACAAAAGGTGTAGACGCCACGATTTCCCTTTCGATAGGATAACTGATATTCTCCCACGCCCACCAATGGGCTGCCCGCATATTCTCCAAAAAGGGTTTTATCGATCTCTTTTTGGAGATGTTCGATGCGCACCCCTACTGAAAATGCCTTCGGTTCGAAAAAAACGCCATCCTCCATTAAGGACATAAACGTGTCCCTCGCGCTGTGGCCAATGGCCAGAATCGCTGTTTCACAAGGGATCGGCTGGCCCTCGATCAAAAGCGCCCTCAAATTTCCGCCCTGGTGTTCTACCCCGGTTAAGGTTTTCTCAAAGAAAATTTCTCCTCCCAGCGCCAATATTTCCTCACGGATATTTTTTACTACACTGCGAAGCTTGTCCGTTCCAATATGAGGCCTAGAACGCTGGAGGATTTCCTTCGGCGCTCCATGGTTGACCAATTCCTCCAACACAAAAGTACATCGGGAATCGGAAATCCGGGTGGTCAGCTTTCCGTCGGAAAAGGTGCCGGCTCCTCCTTCCCCAAACTGCACATTGGTTCTTTCATTGAGCATCCCTGTTTTCCAAAAGTGCTCCACTGCCTGTACCCGATCTTCTACACACGCGCCACGCTCATAGACAATGGGCCGATAGCCATTTCGGGCAAGAAGCAAAGCCGCAAACATCCCGGCCGGTCCAAATCCAACAACAACCGGCCGCTCCTTCATTTTCTTGACACCAAAGCGGATTTCCAGCATTTCCCTCGGCTTATAAGAAATGCTGCTGTTTTTTCTTCTGGCAGCCAAGTGGGGTTCCCGGCTGGGGTCAGTCAGTTCTACCCCCACGGAACATACCAGTGTCATGTGATTCCTCCGTCTAGCGTCTAGGGACGTTTTCATCACATAAGCGTCTTTGATCCACCTTCTGGAGATCCCTAATAGAGATATGGCCTTATCTACCGCTTCGTCAGCACTCTCCTCAATGGGAATCCTTACGGATGATATGACAATTGGCATGCGTTTCACCCCACAATCCTGTAATAAAACATGGCCTGCCGCCACAGCGGCAGGCCTGAAAAGTTATTTTAAGAATTAGCAGTTACGACGACCACAACAGCATAGTCGCCTTTTGCCCATACCAGTCCTTTCCCCGGTATTACGATATTGACCGGCACCTTAAACTGTCCGGCTGCAATTTCGCTGCCTGAAAGGTCAACTTCGGCCACGATATCCGATGCAGACAAATTTTCTATAATACTGGCATCTCCCACAATCTGTACGTTGGAAATAGATTGAGTGTTGACGGTCACATCAAAGTTAGCCGGCTGGTTCACTACATTGATATTATCGACAGTATAGGTCTGCGATGTTAGATTTTCATTGGTAAAATCTGCCGTAATAGTATTAATATTCTCAATATTGATAAACCCAGAAGGGAGTTGGACATCAAAATCAAAGGTGCTGTCCACATCCAATTGGCTGAAATCCACATAGCCGAGATGCAGTTCGCTCATATTGTCGATGGCATCGGTAGGACCTGCCACCTGAATTGTCTCATTAGACAGGGTATAAGTCAGGGAATCGATGGGGAAGCCGCTGGGCATATGCAAGAAGTCCAGCTTCACCGGCAACTCCTTCATCTTCAGAATGGGGATGGTAACCTCAACCGTTTCATCCTCCTCACTCATGGTGATGGCGGAGTTCTCAATGGCATTTCCCTCTTTGTCCAACAGTGTTACCTGGCCTTCTACAACCTTGGATTCCCGCAGGGTTTCATCTACTTCCACCCTGACCACACATTTTGCCACTCTGGACACATCATTTTCCGGTCCTGTAATGGTAATTTCCGAAGGATTGGCATAAGGCTGCTCCATCATATAACCGTCGGGAACGACAACACCGGAAACATCCACATCCAGGCTCAATGTTTGGGTGGACAGACGGTCAAAGGTGACTCGGACCGTCTCCGGCTTGTTAGATATAATCTCAAATGCCTGGCTGTTGTCTCGTTTTGACACCTGGATTTTTAAATCATAGCTTCCCGCCCCAGTCACGCCGGCAAGGGATGCCGTAGCGATTACATCATCAGCAGTCAGACTGCCCACTACATAACGCTCTCCCGTAACCCAAACGTCCACAGTGCTGTCCTCGCCATCTACCACATCCAACCCTAATCTTCCAATGGATGTAGACTGAATATCAATATTGACGGGGACCTGGGTTAACTTCCCATTTATTTCAGGGCTTACGGTAAACGCAACCACAAACCAGGTGATGATGGCAACGACAAAGGCAAAAATCCATACAAATTTTTTATTATCAAACAGCTTGCCTAAGCTCAACTTTTTCCATTTCATCTTCATTTGTTTTTCGACCTCCAGAATGCCAGCCTTTTTTCGCCAGATTCGCTGGGCTTGTTGGGCAACAGCTCTTTTTCCAAGAGCTGACTGAGCGTGTGAGCGTCAAATCCCCGCTGGAGGCGGCCATTCATGGCCACCGAAATAACACCGGTTTCTTCAGAAACCACTACCACTACCGCATCAGAGTTTTCGCTCATACCAATGGCGGCGCGATGTCTGGTTCCCAGCTGCTTACTGATTTCATCTGTTGTAGAGAGAGGCAAAAAACATCCCGCAGCATAAAGTCTGCCTCCCCGGATAATCATAGCGCCGTCATGGAGAGGAGAATTGGGGAAAAAGACATTGCCGATAAGCTCTGCGGTAGGATCCGCATTGATAATGGTGCCAGTTTTGATGATTTCCCCTAGTTTGGTCTGACGTTCGATTACCATCAGCGCCCCAATTTTTTGACGTGACAATGCCGCCGACGCATTACAGATCATTGAAATTGCTGTCCGCCATTTCCACACAGCCTCTTCCTCATCTGTGTTGCCGGCGCCAAACACATTAAAACTAGACAATCGTGTCCGTCCCATTTGCTCCAAAGCTCTTCGAAGTTCCGGCTGGAACACCACCAGCAATGCAATCATTCCGTATTCAAATACATAACGCAGCACAAAGCTCACCGTTTTGAGCCCAACCTGTTCTGCCAATAAATAGGAAATTGCCAACAGGGCGATGCCCTTAACAAGTTGCTCAGCACGTGTTTCCCGTACCAGCTTCACGCCCTTACAAATTAGGTAGGCAACGATGACAATATCCAAAATATCTACAATGGTAATGGTTCTTATAATACTGAGCAGTGAATTCCAAAAAAGTCCCATATTAATACTTCCCTTTATTTTCCATCACGGCTAAACCGTGTTTTTTCCATTGCGCTTGTCTATTCTACTTTTTCAAATCTAGCATATTGCCCTCAGAAGGGGGCAGAAATATCTTATATTTATTTTTATTCTAACACATTTATTTTTCAACTTAAAGGGTGATGACCGTATTTTACATAAAATTCATGAGATTATTTTTTCCCTTTTTGCAGCACTATTTTTACCGCTCCCAGCAACCGTTGAATGTCTTGGGCAGTCGTGAAAGAAGAAAGACTTGCGCGGATGGCGCCGATTTCTGTTGTTCCCAATTTTTGATGGGAAAGGGGGGCACAATGGTAGCCACCTCGCAAAGCAATTCCCTGTCGATCCAACTGTTCCACCGCAGTAAAGCTGTCCATCCCCTGCAGGTTAAAGCAAACCACCGGTACATAATGGTTGTTATCCGGCCGCTTGGTATAGAGAATAACCCCTTTTATCTTGCTCAAGCCATCATAGAGCATACGGGTTAGATTCATTTCACGTTGATAAATTTTAGACAGTGTCTCCCTTTTTAGATAAGAAAGGCCTGCTCCCAGTCCAATAATGCCCACTGTATTCAGCGTGCCACTTTCAAATTTGTCGGGCATAAATTCCGGCTGTTCAAGTTCCAGGGAATTACTCCCTGTTCCCCCTTCCATGAGCGGACGCAATAGATCTCCCCGATCGGTGATGAGCACACCGGTACCAGAAGGGCCATAAAGACATTTGTGCCCCGCCATACAGAGAAAATCAATATTGTCTTTTTGAATATCAATGGGAAGGATCCCCGCCGTTTGAGCAGCATCCACCAAAAACAGAATGCCATAGCGCTTTGCCAACCGGCCCAGTTTTTCAATAGGAAGACGGATACCGCATACATTAGAGGCATGGGTACAGGCAATAAGCCGGGTGCGAGCCGTAATTTGGGATGCAAAATTTTCCACCGTCCGGTCATCATCCCCCTCTACCACGTCTGCCACACTATAGGTGATCAGTCCCTGGGTGGCCAAACAATGGATCGGCCTGAGCACCGAGTTATGTTCAAAAGTAGAAATGACCACATGATCTCCTCGCTGCAATATCCCTTTGATGGCAATATTTAGCGCGTGGGTGCAATTCTGCGTAAAGATCACATTGGTCACATCATATGCATGGAAAAAATCCGCTAGGGCTTCCCTACAGTCATATACTTTCTCCGCTGTAGCATCGGACATCCTGTGACCGCTTCTCCCAGGATTTGCTCCATAGGTAGTAAAGGCAGTCTGCACTGCCTTTACTACGGAAGCCGGCTTGGGGAATGTGGTCGCCGCATTATCTAAATATACCACAATCAATCACGCCCTTCGATAAAACCTTCGATAAAAATCCCATTGAGCCTGAGTAGTTCCACCGACCTCTCCACATCCCTATCCTGAACAACCAAACCGTGAGCACAACCACCCTTTTGGTTATGCGTTCTCTCTATGCTGCAGCGTATCCCGTCTCTTTGTAGAAGCCGCTGGCCTTTCATTGCAAATGTCGCTGAGCTGAGAACAATCACCGTTTTTCCCATGAGAAAGACCTCCCGGTAATCAGTTTACCGCAGTATGTCCGTGAGGCCTTGCCGGCGGGTATTCCTTTCCTATCAGACATCACCGCGGCTTTTACATCATATGCGCACTCAGAAGAAGGGTGTGTCCGCTTTATATCCAAACGGGCACACCCTTCTCAAAGCTTCTTATTTTTTGTCAATAGGCAAACGGCATGGGCCGCTATTCCCTCTTTTGCGCCTGTAAATCCCAACCCCTCTTCGGTGGTGGCCTTCACCGATACCACTTCGGTGTCCACATGGCACAGCGCCGCAATATTCCGGCGCATCTCCTGAATATAAGGCGACAATTTGGGCCACTGGGCAATGACGGTAGCATCCAAATTTTCTAAGCGGTATCCTCTTTCTACTATCAGGGCCATCACCCTCTCTAAGAGCTTTTTGCTGTCCGCGCCCTGGTAACTTTCGTCTGTGTCTGGAAAGTGCTTGCCGATATCGCCCAGGGCAAGCGCCCCCAAAAGGGCGTCCATCACCGCATGCAAAAGGACATCCGCATCAGAGTGGCCCAGCAGCCCCCATTCTCCCGGAATATGCACTCCGCCCAAAATCAAAGGGCGTTCCTCTACCAAACGATGGACATCATATCCGTGCCCGATCCGCACAGCCTTTCTCTCCTCTCTGTAGGATGGCTGGCCCTTCTCTTTTAAAAGAGCTGCCGCTACCTGAATATCCTCTGGGGTGGTAATTTTGATATTTTTGTAATCTCCCTGGGCCAAGTACACTTTTTTCCCCTGGCGTTCCACCAGCTGGCAGTCGTCGGTCATGGAAAGTCCCGCCGCTTCACACTCTTGCAGAGCGTCTCGATAAAGCTGTGCAGCAAAAACCTGGGGAGTTTGGGTAATATAAAGCTGTTCCCGATCGGGAGTATGGTCAATACTGCCGTCACATCCTCCCACCTTGATGGTATCTTTTACCTTAACCGCCGCCGTGCAGGCACCCTTTTCTTCCGCCAAAGAAAGGCAGGCATCAATCGTTGCTTGGCTGACCAAAGGCCGGGCGCCGTCGTGTATGCAGTAATATGCTGTCTGTGGATTTGCCGCAAGGATGCCTTGCTTTACCGACGCCTGCCGGCTGTCCCCTCCCGCTACTACGGCGTTGAGTTTTTGGATGCCATATTGCCGGGCCGCATTCTCTGTCTTCTCCCGGTCGGACTGACGTACCACCGCAATAATCTCGTCAATTCGGTCATTGCGCTCAAAAGCCATCAAGCTATGTACCAACACCGGAATCCCATCTAACAGAGCCCATTGCTTGTCAATGCCCTCCATCCGGCTAGCGGATCCTGCCGCCACCACAATCGCCGTTACCTTTTCTTTCATACACTTCCCAGCCTCTCTATTTCTCCCTTCTATCATAACTCCTATAGAAAAAAAAAGCAAAAGCCGGAAGTTTACTTCCGGCTTTTTTATTAAACCATAGAGAACAATTCTTCATCAGCAGGAACCTGTTTCCCCTCGCGAATCATTTTGGTCCAGGCATTTCCTTTCGCGATATTGCCCACGAGGAGCATTCCACGCAGGACTCCATCGAGAACCACCCCGCGCTGATAGCTCTTTTCTTCCCTTTTGACAACATAAGTCCCACCATCCAAGAAGATATCCCCAATGGCGAGGGACATGATACCATAATAGTTGAGCCCATTGCGCGGCGGATAAGCATTTTGATAAACTGAATCTTTCCCCGCCATATTTTCCCCGGCTACTTTTCCCTGTTCCACGGCGCACAGCCATGTCCCGGTCAAACCGGTCACATCTCCCGCGGCGAAGATGTCCGGCAAAGAGGTCATCATGTGCTCATTCACGGTAACCCCTCTGTCACTCTTCACAGAGCTTTTCGCAAAGGAAAAATTGGGGCGTACGCCTGCCGCCACAACAATGATGTCACAGTCGATTTTCCTGCCATCTGCCAGCAGAATGCTTCGTGCATGAGAATCGCTATCTATAAGGCAGCTTTCCACCTTTGCCTGAAGGACAAAGGAAGCGCCACGCTCCTCAAAAGCTTTCTGATACCTTGCCGCAGCTTCTTGATCCAGCTGTAGCGGAATGATCCGATCCGCCATCTCCACTACCGTTACCTGACATCCGCGATGCAACAGAGCTTCTGTAACATCCATCCCCACGAGCCCCGAGCCAATGACAACCACCCGGCAACCCTGGCTGATTTCCTTTAAAATTGCGTCTGCATCCGGCATATCACGGAACACAAATACACCGCTAGCCTCCCGCAGATGCTCTACTGGCGGGATAGAAGGCTGGGCACCGGATGCGATTAGAAGCCTGTCATAGCTTTCCCGGGAACCGTCGGAAAGAAGCACTTCTTTTTGTTCTGGATATATTTCTTCAGCGCCCTGTCCGGAGATCCAACGGACCTGGTATTTCTCGAAAAAATCCGGCTCCACAAAATTGATCTTTTCCGCCGTTTTTTCTCCGGAAAGATAACGCAAAAGCATATTCCTTCCATAAACCTTTTGATCTGTGCTGACAACAACAATCTCATCTTCTTGCCGCAACCCGCGGATTGTTTTCGCAGCCGTCAGGCCGGCGGGTCCCGCGCCGATAATCACGTGTTTCATCGTTTCCACCTCACCATATTCTAATTTCATCCTGTACTATTTTCAGGAAAATATGCAGCAGGATCATGCTTTGAGCATATTGGCATTTTTCCATTTGCCCCGGACAAAGCGCCCAATAAATACAATCAGCCGGAACAGCCAGTCAATGGTCATAGCAATCCAGACACCAAAAACTCCCATTCCCATCCAGCTGGCCAACAGATAGCTAAACGCGATGCGGAACACCCACATAGAGATGATGGACATTATCATGGTATATTTGACATCCCCTGCGGCCCGCAATCCGTTGGGCAGCGTAAAGGAAGCTGTCCACAGGAAAATAGCACAAATACTGTGATAGATCAGGATCAATAGAGCATCTTTTGCTGCTGTGTCAGAAAGGTTGAAAAAGGCAACCAATGCAGGAGAGGCACAAAGAATCACAGCATTGAGAATTCCCATGCACAGGTAAGCTAGCTTTGTCAGTTTGACAGTATAACAGGTGGCCTGGTCATAGTCTCCGGCCCCAACACATTGGCCCACCACTGTAATCATTGCTAGTCCTATTGCGGTGCCCGGCAACACTGCTACATTGGCAACTGTAGTCGCCACCGCATTGGCCGCAATAGCCGCTGTACCAAAGGTGGCGATCAGCCCCTGTACCAGTATTTTTCCTATCTGGAACATGCCGTTTTCCAGCCCATTAGGGACACCGATCCGCAGAATATTCTGGATCATTCTGGGTTTGAGGTCAAATCTCCACAGTTTCTCCACATGGACAGGCAGCGTCGATCGATGCAGTAATATGATAATAAAAACGCAAGCAAGAAGCCGAGACGCCAATGAAGCAATGCCGGCGCCAGCAACTCCCATGTCAAAACCATAGATTAACACTGCATTTCCGGAAATGTTGACAATATTCATCAGAAGCGAGGCGAACATGGATACCTTAGAGTTTCCCATGGAACGGAAAAGGGCTGCTCCCGCGTTATACACAGCGATAAAGGGATAGGAAAGTGCGGACAGGAACAGATAGGTCTGGGCATTTGTCATAACATCCGCGTCAATATGGCCAAAGGCTAGATTCAGCAAATGGTTGCGCAAAGAAAGGCAAATTACCATAATGACAACAGAAAGAATAGCCACCGTGTAAATGAGTTGTTTGCCAGCTATTCGGGCGTTTCTCTCGTCATTGCGCCCCAAGTATTGGGATGTCACCACCGCGCCGCCTGTGGCCAAAGCCGAAAACACATTAATTAAGAGAATATTAATAGTGTCCACCAAAGAAATACCAGAGACAGCCGCTTCACCGTTATTGGCCACCATTACCGTGTCCGCCATACCTACGGTTACCGCTAGAATTTGCTCGATCATCAGCGGTATAATGAGTTTTCTTAGATCCCGCTTTGAAAACATACTCCACCTTCAAAATACACTTTTTTATTAAACTATGCGCCTTTTTATTCCAAAAAGCAAGAGTATGTATGGAGAGAACAAAATATTTGTAAAATCATAGCAGTATTTTCTGCTTTTCTTTTCTGTTTTCTTGTCATTTTGTCTATTTCGTCTGAAATGTCATGAACTTTTTGTTGGAAAAAAGGTTTGAGAAATAAGAAAACTCCCGCTATACTTAAAAGAGAAACTAAACTGCAAGGAGGTCCTCCCGTGGAACAGCCCAAATATGATTGGAAGGAAATTGCCCGATTTTTTCTCATCAACCTGCTTGGCTCCTATTGCTATGCCATGGGGGTCCATATTTTTACTACGCCCTATCAGATTGCACCAGGAGGTATCACTGGTCTTGCCACCATGATTAACTTTCTATGGGGCCTTCCTATCGGCGTTATGACCTTCGCTATTAATGTTCCCCTGCTGATCCTATCCTGGCTCCATATCTCCCATCAGTTTACCATACGTACGGCAATTTCTACCGCTCTGCTCAGTGTCTGTACCGACTTGCTGGTCATCTGGATGCCTCAATACCCTTCCACCTCTGCCCTGGCTCCCCTGCTGGCCAGTCTATTTGGCGGGATCCTTATGGGCATTGGAAATGGTCTTGTCTATATGGGAAATTCCACTACGGGAGGTACTGCCATTGTAGGCGCTCTCATTCAGAAAAGGTTTCCCCAATTTTCTATGGGCAAACTGTTGACCGGAGCTAATATGCTGATCGTGATCGCCTCCATCTTTGTCTTTGGCAACATTGATTCTGCCATCTTCGCTGGTATCTGCATCTACATTTCCGGCTTGGTCATGGACCAGCTGGTCTATGGTATGAACATCAACCGGCTTCTCTTCATCATCTCTGATCAGAGCTCCGCCATAGAAAACCGGATCCTACAGGATCTTCATCGAGGGGTGACTGTTCTCAAGGGCGAAGGGGGCTACAAGCATTCCCAGAAAAATGTTATCTTCTGTGTGGTCAGTAAATCCCAATTTCACAAGGTGAGAAAGCTTACCATGCAGGTGGATCCCGGTGCATTTATTGTCGGCTGCGAGGCCGGCGACGTGCTGGGCCGTGGCTTCCGCCATCTGGACTAACATATTAAAAGGCAGCTGGTCTTTCAGCTGCCTTTTATTCATTCCTCGGCATGGTTGATAAAGCCTTTAAATACCGTCAAGATCAAAATCTTGATGTCCAGAAAAAAAGTCCAGTTTTCGATATAGAAAATATCGCACTTAATCCGTTCTAAAATAGAGGTATCCCCCCTCCATCCATGAATTTGAGCCCAGCCCGTAATACCAGGGCGCACCAGATGCTTCATCATATAAAGAGGAATTTCCTCCTTAAATTTCCCCACAAAAAAAGGACGTTCCGGCCGAGGGCCTACTAAGCTCATGTCCCCTTTGAGCACATTAAAAAGCTGCGGCAGCTCATCTATGCTGTATTTTCGAAGGAATACTCCGAACTTGGTTCTCCGGCTGTCGTTTTGGGTTCCCCAGGTGGTCATATCCGACCGTTCCTCCACCCGCATGGAACGGAATTTATACATAGTGAAGGGTCTCTTATTCCGACCAATCCTCTGCTGACGATAAATAACGGGGCCCGGGGAGGTACATCTGACCCCGACAGCGATGACAAGCAAAAGAGGGGACAAAATCAGCAGTCCTAGCCCTGATGCTAGGATATCAAAGCTTCGCTTTACAAAGGAATTGATGGGATTATCTAGCGGAACACGCCGGAGGTTGATGAGAGGCAATCCTTCTATCTCATCAATGTAAGGCCTTGTAGGCAGGTATTTCGTGTAAAAGGGCAGGAGGCTGGATTTCACTCCGGACTTCTCACAAATATCGATAATATCCCCTAAATGAGGGAACTCGTCATAGTCTAAAGAGATGACTACTTCATCAATTCCACTGCCGGCGAGCAGATCCTGTAACCGAGAAAAATCCCCGCTGTAAGGGATGTCCCTCCCCCCCACATCTTCCTTCTGACCGCTGATATATCCATCTATCCTGTAGCCCAAATTCTTGTTGGTGCTGATCTTGTCAAAAAATTCGCCAGCGGCTTCATTCCATCCCACGAGGAGTAGATGCTTTAAATTGTAGCCCTTTCTTCTCAGATACCGTAACAGTTTCCGCAAGATGATCCGCTCTATTGAGGATAAAATGAAATTGATCCCCCCGAATAGAAGGATAACCATCCGGGAAATATTGACTTCCTTTAAAAAGAAAGCCAATACAAAGATAAAAATAATCCCAACAAGATTGGCCTCCATCACCTTACCGATTTCAGACGTCAGCGCCTTATGTCGGTAGGTTTCGTGGAGGCCGAAATAATGGTAAATCAAAAAATAGGCCGGTACTGCTACAAGCATCAGCTGCATATAATAGACGAGTTCTATGGCATTGCTTTCTCCTGCTAACAAATTAAACCGGATGTGGTAAGATAACAGCATGGAAAAAATGCTGATGATAGCATCGCCTAACACCAGTAACAGGTTGAAAAGCCTTTGATTCTCCTTTATCATTCCGTTAGCTCCTCTATGGATCTATACTTTCTTTTGTTTTATCTTCCATCTTCTGTCATGAATGAGAATTTTTATCTGTAATCAAAAACGCCCCGGATGTCCGGGGCATTTTCTGCCGTCCTCAGAACAATGTGACATAAGGGACCAGCAGCAGCCGGTTCGTTTGCAGCAGAAAAGCGTAATACAAAAGCCCCACTGCAAGAACAAACCCAATGGCAGCATAATACAGGGCTTTTTGATCTCTCAATTCGGTCCGCAGCTTTGTTTCTTTGGCGCTTGTTTGCTTTCTTCTGCCTCTATCCGCCTGCTGGAGCAGGGTGAGTTCCTCAGTTTTCTCTGGATCCACCTGCACCGAACAAACGATCTCTGGAAGCAGATAGATGATCGCCGGGAAGAAAATCAAAGCAACCCGTTGAAAGATGAAATGCTTTATGGTGAGTATGAACAAAAAGGCCGCATACATTGTGAAATTCAGCAGCACCACATTCTGTGGATTTCTGTTGAGTAATCTTTTTTTCAGACAATAGGCAGCGATAAACACTACAATAGGGATGAGCGCCGTCTTAGCATCCCTACCCATGAGATAGTAGCGTCCCTGTTCTGTCTCGATATAGAATTGATAGACAAATTTGGTCACAAAATTGATAATGGGCCAGGAAAAAATAAGGATTAGCCCTGTCCCCACCCCATAGATGACCAGCGATTTCCAATTGACAGGCAGATTGGCCAAGAAATAAATGGGAATTAAAATCAGCACACTTTTATGGAAGGAGGCGGCCAGCAGGACCAGCAGTATATAAGGAACCAACTTTTTCTTTTGCAGCAAGGGGATGGCAAACAATAGGATGGAAATCGCTATTTCCTGCCGAAGGGTGCACATGGTATAGCCGAAGAATCCGAAGGCGACAAAGGTAAAAACGCTGATCCAAACAGAGGAAGAATATCGGTAGATGGCTACGGCTCTTAGCCCAATGGTCAGAACTGCGACTACCGCCATAAACACATAGGTGTGATTCGTAGCAAGGGAAACTAGATAATTGAGCAGGCTAAATCCGAATTCAAACCGATAGGGATTCTCCGCTGAAATTAGGTAGCTAAGGTCATGGTTTGCCACCGACTGAAAATAGTTGGCATACATTTCATAATCTATCCCTACAGTATCGGCACGCAAACTTGCCATGAGAATCATTACAGCTGTTACCACACATAGATAGATTAAATCATTTCTCCGGCTGCCCCTGCGTTCGCAGAGCACAAACCCTAGCACTGCCACCGGAAGTAGCAGTAAATAATAGGGGAGCACACATCCACCCGCCTTCTTTGGGACATAGTTCTCATCTTTTTCAATGTCCCGAAAACATATGGTTACACGGTTATTATGCCTATCTATTGGGTGGATATAAACAATCTGTTCTATCTTTTATCATAAATCCTGATGCTGCCTTCCCTCATGGTCCAGGGTATAGGGAGCTGGATAAATCAGGGAGCTTACCGTCACAAATTCATAGCCTTTCTTCTGCAGCTGGCCCAATATCTGGGGAAGGGCTGTGGGGGTATCTGGCGCGCCACTGTGAAATAGTACAATAGAGCCATTTTCCACCTTACCCATCACCCTTTCCACAATTGTTTCGGCACCTGGCTTTTTCCAGTCGACAGAATCTATATTCCATTGAATACACTCAAGGCCCGCATCACGTACAGCACGCACCACCTCGCTGTTATAGGAACCCGAAGGCACCCGAAAGAGAGTCGGCCTCGCCCCGGTAACCGCTTGGATTTTATCACAGGAGTTCTGGATTTCCGCCTGGATCTGCTCGTTGGAAATTTGTGTCATATCCGCATGGGTGTCCGAATGGCTCATGACCTCGTGGCCGGCTTCGGCCAATTTCCTCACAGATTCCGGATAGGTTTCGCACCATTGTCCCACCACAAAAAAGGTACATTTGGCGTTATAGCCTTCCAAGATTTGAAGTAGTGCATCAATATCCTTGTCATCCCAGGCGCAGTTAAAGGTAATCGCCACCTTCTTTTCTTGGGTGTCCACGCTGTAAATGGGGATATCCTTTTTATCCTGCATTGTCCCCACTACTTTGGAGGCTCCGTAGGCAATGCAGACGGCGATTATTATGCCGAAGAGAATCACAAAGCTGCTGAACATCAGTTTCTTTTTTGTTACAACAAAATAGCCCATATTCCCGCTCCCTTTCATTGTTTTTCATCTCTCTTCAATATATGAGCCTTTATCTTTCAGCAGAAGAAAAAATCATTACTTTGCACCAGGGATTCTTCTATAATTCTCGGTGAAATTGTCGATATGCCCTAATTTTTCTCAACGACTTGACAAGTCATATAATTTGGCATATGATTTTAGCAACACGAGAAAAGCGATGATGGGGAAATTACACCGACAGATTCTTTCAGAGAGTTGCCGGCTGGTGAAAGGCAATAGATATGCGGTGGAGCAATCACCCCTGAGCTGCTGGCTGAACCCCATCTGGGCAAGTAAGCTTTGCCGGTTCCTGACCGTTAAAGACAGGCCGCATTGATCAAAAGATGCGGAAATAAGTGGGCATCTTCTCAAAAGATGTCAATAAGAGTGGTACCACGGAAGCCAAAGCCTTCGTCTCTTGCAGACGCAGGCTTTTTTTGTTAGAAAAATCTCGAAAGGGGCAGATCACATGACCAGAAAAATCGAGATATTGGATTCCACCCTCCGGGATGGCGCCCAAGGGGAAGGCATTTCCTTCTCGGTGGAGGATAAACTGAATATTGTGCGGTCTCTGGACCGGCTGGGTGTGGATTATATTGAAGCCGGTAATCCCGGCTCTAATCCCAAAGACATGGAGTTTTTCGAACGGGTTAAAATGCTGGATCTTCGTTATTCCCGTTTGGTTGCCTTCGGCTCTACCCGTCGATGTCATATCCCGGTCCAAGAGGATAAAAACGTCCGGGCCCTTATCGGCGCCGGCACCTCTACTGTGGCCATCTTCGGCAAGTGCTGGGATATGCATGTCGCCGAGATTCTCCGCACCACCCTGGAGGAAAATCTTCGGATGATTGAAGAGACCCTTGCCTATTTTAAGAGTCACGGCAAAGAGGTCATCTTTGATGCAGAGCATTTTTTCGACGGATATAAAAAGAATCCGGATTATGCAATGCAGGCCTTAGAAGCTGCGGTTCGGGCTGGCGCTGACTGTCTGAACCTTTGTGACACCAACGGCGGATGTTTTCCCGATGAAATTTATGAGATGACCAAGGCTGTCTGTGCGCGCTTTCCTGTTAAAGTGGGCATCCACTGCCACAATGACATAGGATGTGCGGTGGCTGGCACCCTCATGGCGGTCAAAGGCGGGGCAACCCATGTCCAGGGCACCTATATCGGGTTTGGAGAACGGTGTGGCAATACCAATCTATCCACTGTAATCCCTTCTCTCCAGCTCAAGGCGGGATATCATTGCATCCCGGACGAAAACATTCGTCTTCTCACCAAAACTGCTACCTACATTGCCGAAATTTCCAATCTCACGGTGGATCACGGTATGCCCTATGTAGGAAAAAGCGCCTTTGCCCATAAGGGTGGCATGCATGTAGATGGGGTCAACAAAAACCCCGCTTCCTTTGAGCATATTCCGCCAGAAACAGTGGGAAATAAGCGCAACATCCTCCTTTCCGAGGTAGCAGGGCGGGGGGCTGTCGTCAAAAAGCTCAGCCACCTGGATCATTCCATTACCAAAGATTCCCCTCAGGCGCAGGAAATGGTAGAACTACTCAAGAATAAAGAGCTGGAGGGTTATCAATTTGAGTCTGCTTCTGCCTCCTTAGAGCTTCTGATTCTCAAACGTCTAGGACGTTTCACCCCATTTTTCCACATTGAGCATTTTAAAATCATCGGAGAACGGGAACAGGATAAAAGCGCTCCCTCCTCCGCTATGGTAAAGATCAAGGTGGGAGATCAATACGAAATCACTGCTGATGAGGGAAACGGTCCTGTCCATGCCTTGGACAAGGCCATGCGCAAGGCCTTAGAGGTTTTCTATCCCGCTCTTTCCCACATGCGCCTTATCGACTATAAGGTCCGTGTCATGGAAACCCATCAGGCCACCGCTGCCAAAGTCCGGGTTCTCATCGAGTCTACCGACGGACAGAATGTCTGGACCACCATCGGCGTATCGACCGACGTCATTAACGCCAGTGCTACTGCCCTATCCGATTCCATCGAATACAAACTTTACAAGGACGCTCATCCTGACAAATGAGAAAAAATCTGTTATAATAAATTTTTAGAATTGGTTATTAGTTGCAAGTTTATCTGATAAAAATTGCAGAAGCTATGTTTTCTGCTCAAAGAAAGGAAGGATTTTACTCATGGGTATGACAATGACACAAAAAATCCTCGCCGCTCACGCCGGCAAAGAACGGGTGCGAGCCGGAGAACTTATCAGTGCAAAGCTGGATATGGTACTCGGCAATGACATCACTTCTCCCGTCGCCATTAACGAATTTTATAAGTACGGCTTTGAGCAGGTATTTGATAAGGAAAAAATCTCCCTGGTCATGGATCATTTTACTCCAAATAAGGACATCAAAGCCGCAACACAGGCAAAGCAATGCCGCGATTTTGCAGCAAAGATGGGAATCGTCAACTATTATGATGTGGGACAAATGGGGGTAGAGCATGCGCTTTTACCGGAAAAAGGCTTGGTTGCTCCAGGAGAACTGGTCATCGGTGCTGATTCCCATACCTGCACCTACGGCGCGCTGGGTGCTTTCTCCACCGGCGTCGGCTCCACCGATATGGCCGCCGGTATGGCACAAGGTGTCGCCTGGTTTAAAGTCCCCGCTGCCATTAAATTTAATCTCAAAGGCAAACTGACCGGTTATGCCAGCGGCAAAGACGTCATCCTGCATATTATCGGTATGATCGGCGTAGATGGAGCCCTCTACAAATCTATGGAATTTAGTGGAGAAGGCCTCTCCTCCCTCTCCATGGACGACCGGCTCTGTATGGCCAATATGGCCATTGAGGCAGGAGCCAAAAATGGCATCTTCCAGGTAGATGATGTGGTTCTCGATTATGTCAAAGACAAAGTTCATCGGGATTTTCAGGTCTATGAAGCTGACCCCGATGCAGAGTATGAAAAAGTCTATGACATTGATCTAAGTCAGATCAAGCCCACGGTGGCCTTCCCCCATCTCCCCGAAAACACAAAGACTGTAGAAGAAATCAAAGAGCCTGTCGCCATCGATCAGGTGGTCATCGGCTCCTGCACCAACGGCCGTCTCAGCGACCTTGTAGCCGCCGCCCAGGTGCTCAAGGGCAGAAAGGTAAAGAAGGGTGTACGGGCCATTATCATTCCAGCCACCCAGAAAATCTATCTGGAGGCCATGAAAATGGGACTTCTGGAAACCTTCATCGAGTCTGGTTGCGTTGTCTCCACCCCTACCTGCGGTCCCTGCCTCGGCGGATATATGGGTATCCTCGCCAAAGGGGAAAGAGCCGTCGCCACCACCAACCGCAACTTTGTAGGCCGGATGGGACATCCGGAATCAGAGGTCTATCTTGCAAGTCCGGCTGTGGCTGCCGCCAGCGCTGTGGCAGGCGTTATCGCTACCCCAGACCAGCTGTAATCGACAAAGGAGGTTAGGAACAATGAATGCACACGGCAAAGTATTAAAATATGGTGACAATGTGGATACCGACGTCATTATTCCAGCGCGGTATCTCAACTCCGCAGATCCCAAGGAGCTAGCCTCCCACTGTATGGAAGATCTGGACAAAGATTTTACAAATAAGGTCCATCCCGGCGACATCATTGTAGCAGGCTATAACTTCGGCTGCGGCTCCTCCCGGGAACACGCCCCTATTGCAATCAAGGAAAGCGGCATTTCCTGTGTCATTGCCCGCTCCTTCGCCCGCATTTTTTACCGCAACTCTATCAATATTGGGCTGGCAATTCTGGAGTGCGAGGAAGCCTGTGACAAAATTTCCGATGGTGATGAGGTGGAAATCGACTTTGACACTGGTATCATCAAGAATCTAACAAAAAATGAAGCCTATCAGGCTCAGCCCTTCCCAGATTTTATCAAAGGGATTATCAATTCCAACGGGCTGCTCAATTATCTAAAAAACAACAAATAGAAGGGAGCACCCTACTATGAATAAGAATATTGCGCTGATCAAGGGCGACGG
>NZ_CBDTOK010000086.1:0-3573 GCF_965361945.1 Zongyangia sp.
CACGAGGAGATCGAGTCCCTGGCCCTCAACATCAAGGGGATTAAGCGGATCCGCTTCTTCATGACCTTCGGGGAAAGCTATCTCAACCATCTGCGCTGCCTGGAGGATGTAGGGATGACCTCCATCGAGCCCATTGATTATGAGGGACATAAGATCATCCCCCTTCAGTTCCTCAAAGCGGTTCTCCCTGATCCCGCTTCCCTGGGCCCCAGAACCAAAGGAAAAACCAATATCGGCTGCATCTTCCAGGGCAAGAAGGATGGCAAGCCGGTAAGATACTATGTCTATAACGTTTGCGACCACCAGGAGTGCTACAAGGAAGTAGGCTCCCAGGCAATTTCCTATACCACCGGCGTACCGGCCATGATCGGCGCTATGATGCTCTTAAACGGCACCTGGAACAAGCCCGGTGTCCACAACATTGAGGAGTTCGATCCCGATCCCTTCATGGAGGCCCTCAACAAATGGGGCCTGCCCTGGAAAGAATCCTTTGATCCGGAGCTGGTGGACTGATGGAGCGTATGGACCGCCTCCCCACCCCCTGCTATCTGGTAGATGAGGGGCTCATCCGCCGCAATCTGGAGATTTTGTCGTCTGTAAAGGAGCGAACTGGCTGCAAAATCCTCTTAGCTCAGAAAGCATTTTCTATGTATGCTCTCTATCCCCTCATCGGGAAGTATCTGGACGGGGCTACAGCCAGCGGCCTTTTCGAGGCCAGGCTGGGCCGGGAAGAGATGGGCAAGGAAAACCATATCTTTTCCCCAGCCTATCGGGAGGATGAATTTGATGAGATCACGGGACTTTGCGACCACATCATCTTCAATTCCTTTGTCCAGCTGGAAAAATTCGGTTCTCAGGCCCTGGCGGCCGGCCGGGAAGTTGGGCTTCGCATCAATCCGGCATGCTCCACCCAGGATCACGCCATCTATGACCCCTGCTCCCCCGGTTCTCGGCTGGGGGTCACGGCGGAAAACTTCCGCCCAGAGCTTCTGCAAGGGGTGTCGGGGCTTCACTTCCACACCCTCTGTGAACAGGATGCCGACGCCCTGGCCCAAACGCTGGAGGCGGTGGAGGCCCGCTTTGGGGAATATCTTCCCCAGATGAAATGGCTCAACTTCGGCGGCGGCCATCACATCACAAGGGCGGATTATGACATTGACCTGCTCTGCTCCCTCATCAGCCGTATCCAGGAAAAATACGGCGTCCAGGTCTATCTGGAACCTGGGGAGGCAGTGGCCTTAAATGCGGGATTTCTGATCACCACCGTTTTGGATACCGTTCACAATGGCATGGATATCGCCATTTTAGATTCCTCCGCTGCCTGCCATATGCCCGACGTGCTGGAGATGCCCTACCGGCCTCCTCTCCTGGACTCTGGAAAAGCTGGAGAGCGACCTTATACCTACCGGCTCACAGGACCTACCTGCCTGGCTGGAGACGTTATCGGGGACTACAGCTTTGATGCTCCCCTCGCTCCCGGGGACCGGCTGATCTTTGGTGATATGGCCATCTATACCATGGTAAAGAATAACACCTTTAACGGCATGAACCTGCCCGCCATCGTCCTGCGCCATGAGGACGGGTCCGATCAAATTCTGCGCACCTTTGGATATGAAGACTTTAAATGCCGTTTAGGCTGATACAATCCCCCTTCCTTCGGGAAGGGGAATTGTCTTTATAGAAAGTATTTCTTACGATTTACCAGTTCCTGCTTGTTTTTCTCCCCTGCTTGCTGTATGATAGGAGCGTCAATCTAGACGGTGCCGAAAGGAGCAACACCATGGAAAAACTATTGGAGATGGAGGGGGTTAGCCTCTCCTTCGACAAAAAGCCAGCCCTTGCGGACCTGTCCTTTCAGGTCAAGCGGGGAGAAGTTTTTGGCTTTCTCGGGCCCAGCGGTGCTGGAAAAACCACCACCATCAAGCTGCTCACCCGCCAGCTGCGGGCAGACGCCGGTTTTATTCAGGTCTTTGGAGAAGATATCGGCGCTTTGAGCCAGTCCGCCTTTGACCGCATCGGCGTCCTCACCGACAACAGCGGCCTGTATGAAAGGCTCAGTGTTTTTGAGAACCTGAAGGTATTTGCGGATCTCAAAGGCATCCCTTCTTCCGCCATCTATGAGGTGCTGGAGCGGGTGGGGCTTAAGGATGACAGCAAAAAGTCCTGCAAAACCCTTTCCAAGGGGATGAAGCAGCGGCTTATCCTGGCCCGTGCTGTACTCCACAAGCCGGAGCTTCTCTTTTTAGACGAGCCTACCGCCGCCCTGGACCCTGCTACCACCCAGGAAATCCACCGGCTGCTGCGGGACCTCAACCGGGAGGGAACCACCATCTTCCTGACCACCCACAACATGGAGGAAGCTGATAAGCTCTGTCACTGGGTCGCCTTCCTCCACCACGGGCATATTGTGGAGGGCGGTCCGCCCCAGGAGCTCAAGCTCAAATACGCCAAGGAGCAGATTGTGGCCCGTACCGCTGAAGGCCGCACCATCACTGTGGAAAAATCCGCTACAGGGCTTTCTGACCTTCTCACCCAGCTGGGGCAGGAGAAGCTTTTGACCCTGCATTCCTCCGAGCCCAACCTGGAGGAGATCTTTTTGCATCTGACAGGGAGGGAATTGTCATGAAAATTCAGCTGCGCAAAGTAATCGCACTATTCAAAAAGGACATGAAGGACACCAGCAAAAATGTGAATGTGATGATTTTGCTGGTTCTCCCCCTGCTTTTCACCTTCCTGTATCAATTTATCGACCTTGGCGGAGAGGGCATGCCCAAGGAGTTTATCCTGTTTATCTCGGTGCTCATGAACCTGTGCCTGGTGCCCGTCTCCTTTCTCTCTATGATTATCGCTGAGGAGAAGGAGAAGAACACCCTGCGCACCCTTATGCTCTCCAACGTCTCCGCCGGGGACTTTCTGCTCAGCAAATCCCTGGTGACCTTTCTCTATATGCAGGTGGTCAATCTGCTCATCTTCTTCATCATCGGCCAGGATATGTCCACCCTGCTTCCCTTCCTGGGGATTACCACCATTTCCAGCTTCTGTATGATCTTTATCGGCGCCGTGGCCGGCCTTGTCTCCAAGGATCAGATGTCCACCAGCCTGGTCACCGTCCCCTTTATGCTCATCTTTCTCATTCCGCCCATGTTTGAGGCCGTCAACCCCATTTTTGCCGCCATCGCCCGGTGGGTTCCCACTACCGCTATGATGAACCTGTATTTCGGTACCGAAGGCGGAGCATGGTATGCTACCATTTGGTTTCAAGTGTTGGTCATCCTCCTGTGGACAGCGGCCTCCGCTGTGGCGTTCGGCCTCATCTTCCGCAAGAGAAGCCTGGACAATTAGGGTAGATCAGCTCTCTTTTATAAAAACAAAGTGTCGCATGGAAATACCTGGCGCCGCTTTCACTATAGCAGAGGCTGGGTTTCCACCGTCACATCCTGGCTGGTGGAAAAGCTTTGGTAGGAAACCATCCCCAAGACAAATTGGAATTTAACTATCTAATCCTCAAAAACCATTGATTTTTCAAGGCTTCACGCCTGTTTTTCATTCAAACCTTATCTGTTTGCCCTTGTT
>NZ_CBDTOK010000087.1:0-15118 GCF_965361945.1 Zongyangia sp.
GATCCGCGAGAAACGTCCGCCGGAACCCTATAAGGGCAAGGGCATCAAGTACGTTGACGAAGTGATCATCCGCAAGGAAGGCAAGGCCGGTAAGGGCAAGAAGTAATTAAAGGAGTGAAAAAGCTATGGTGACAAAGCCTGACAGCAACAAAGCAAGGCTTTTAAGACATCGCAGAGTGCGCGCTAAGATCAGCGGCACCGCGCAGCGTCCGCGCCTCAACGTATTCCGCTCCGCAAAACACATCTACGCCCAGATTATTGATGATGTGAAGGGAGTCACCTTGGTTTCCGCATCTTCTATGGACAAAGATTTTGAAGGTTTTGGCGGTAACAAAGAGGCTGCTAAAAAGGTCGGCATGACCATCGGCAAAAAAGCCATGGAAGCCGGCATTACCGAAGTGGTGTTTGACCGCAGCGGATATATTTATCACGGCCGCATCAAAGAGCTGGCCGACGGCGCTCGCGAGAGCGGACTGAAATTCTAGGGAGGAGGATACTTTTGGCTAGAATCGACGGATCTACACTTGAACTCACTGAAAGAGTTGTATCCATCAACCGTGTATCCAAAACCGTAAAAGGCGGCCGTATTTTCAAATTCGCCGCCCTGGTAGTAGTCGGAGACGGCAACGGCATCGTAGGCTTTGGCATTGGCAAAGCTTCCGAGGTCCCGGATGCAATTCGTAAGGGAATCGAGGACGCTAAAAAGAACCTCATCAAAGTTTCCCTGAAAGGCACAACCATTCCTCACGAGATCATCGGCGTATTCGGCGCCGGCCGCGTTCTGATGAAACCGGCTGCCCCTGGTACCGGTGTAATCGCTGGCGGCGCGGTCCGTGCAGTCCTTGAGACCGCCGGTATCCGTGATATCCGTACAAAATGCCTGCGCTCCAATAACCCCTGCAAC
Source organism: Zongyangia sp. (assembly GCF_965361945.1). NCBI lineage: Bacteria > Bacillati > Bacillota > Clostridia > Eubacteriales > Oscillospiraceae > Zongyangia > Zongyangia sp. Next base: position 905 of record NZ_CBDTOK010000087.1, read on the forward strand.
GTGGTGAGCGCGACCATGAACGGTCTGGCCTCCCTGCGCGACGCAGAGCAAGTCGCAGCAATCCGGGGCAAGACTGTCAAAGAAATCTTAGGTTAAGGGAGGGGATTACAATGGCAAACCTGAAAATCAAGCTTACAAAAAGCTTTGCGGGGAAAAAGGACGACCAGATCGCCACAGCCAAATCCCTGGGCCTTCGCAAAATCGGTGCACAGGTGATTCAGCCTGATAATGCAGCAACAAGAGGGAAAGTCGCCAAGATCTCCCACATGGTTGAGGTAGAAGAGGCGTAAGGCTTCCCCATCAATTGATGAGTAATGCAGGCAGAAAGCCTAACAAGGAGGTGCGAACACGATGAAATTGCACGAGCTATCTCCGGCACCTGGTTCCGTAAAGGATGTTAAGCGCAAAGGCAGAGGTGCTGGTTCTGGAAACGGCAAAACAGCCGGCAAAGGCCACAAAGGCCAGAATGCACGTTCCGGCGGCGGCGTCAGACCCGGATTTGAAGGCGGTCAGATGCCTCTGCAGAGACGTATCCCCAAGAGAGGCTTCAATAACATCTTCGCGAAAAAGTATGCAGCCATCAATGTTTCCGCCCTGGAGCGGTTTGAGGACGGCGCTACTGTAGACGAGAAAGCAATCATTGAGGCTGGAATTCTGAAAAAACCCCTGGATGGCATTAAAATCCTGGGAAATGGTGAACTCACCAAAAAGCTGACAGTAAGCGTCGCTGCCTTCTCTGCTTCCGCAAAGCAGAAAATTGAAGCGGCGGGCGGAAAGGCTGAGGTGAAGTAGAGTGTTTGAAACCCTGAAAAATGCGTGGAAAATCGCTGATTTGAGGAAAAAGATTCTATTTACCCTGTTTATCCTGCTTCTGTTCAGAATCGGCTCTGCCATCCCGGTTCCTTTCCTGGATCCCTCTGGGATGAAAGAGATGCTCAGCCAGAGCGGTAACCTGCTGGGTTATCTGGATGTTCTGACCGGTGGTGCTTTGGGCAACGCGACCATCTTCGCTATGTCCATTACCCCCTACATTACATCCTCCATCGTAATCCAGCTGCTGACCATCGCCATTCCGGCCCTGGAAAGAATGGCCAAGGAAGGCGAGGACGGCCGGAAGAAGATCAACAAGATCACCCGGTATACCACTGTGGGTCTTGCGCTGATCCAGGCTATCGCTTATTATCTCATGCTGAGGAACACTTCTGGTGTTGTCCAGTACACCACTGGCTTCTCCGGATGGTTTGCAGCGATTGTCATTGTTGCCTGCTTTACCGCTGGTACGGCTCTGATCGTCTGGTTGGGTGAGCAGATCAACGAAAAAGGAATCGGCAACGGTATCTCCATGATCCTCTTTGCCGGTATCCTCTCCCGCTTCCCGTCGGTTATCGCCACCTTTATCGCCTACTTCCAGCTGGCGGCAATCGGCCAGACCCAGTATTACTTCCTGGTTCCCCTGGTCGTCGTCATCTTCCTGGTGGTCATCGCCTTCATTGTGCTGATGACCAATGCGGAGCGGAGAATCCCGGTACAGTACGCGAAGCGTGTGGTGGGCCGGAAACAGTATGGCGGCCAGTCCAGCCATATTCCTATCAAGGTCAATATGTCCGGCGTTATGCCCATCATCTTTGCCAGCTCCTTGCTGTCCATCCCGGGCACCATCAAGGCATTTGTTGACCCGAGCGAAACCGGCTTCTGGGGCAAATTCCTGGGCGCGTTTGATTACAATACAGCAGTTTACGCTATCATCTACTTCCTGCTGATTATTGCTTTCAACTACTTTTATGTTTCTGTCCAGTATAACCCCATTGAAATTTCCAACAATATCCGCAAAAACAACGGAACGGTTCCCGGTATTCGGCCTGGAAAACCCACTTCCGACTTTATTGGGAAAATTATCAGCAAGATTACCTTCATCGGTGCGATTTTCCTGGCCCTTGTGGCTATCCTGCCCATCGCCTTTGGCGCAGTCAGCGGCATGAATATCGCACTGGGCGGTACAACGGTCCTGATTATCGTTGGTGTTGCAATTGACACCATGAGACAGATGGAATCCCAGATGATGATGCGTCACTACAAGGGCTTCCTTGAATAGTAGATTAAAGGAGGATATGGTTATGAAGCTGATTCTTCTCGGCGCACCCGGCGCCGGCAAAGGCACACAGGCTGAGGTGATCTGTGATCACCTGCATATTCCGGCTATCAGTACCGGAAACATCATCCGTGAAGCACTGAAGAATGAAACCGAGATGGGGCTGAAGGCCAAATCCTATATGGAAGCCGGCACTCTGGTCCCCGACGATGTAGTCATCGGCATTATCCAGGAGCGCCTGGCTAAAGATGACTGCAAGGATGGATTCATTCTGGATGGCTTCCCCCGCACCGTTGTCCAGGCACAGGCACTGGATGACATGGGTGTGGAAATCGACAGAGTCATCAACATCGAAGTGTCCGATGAAGACATCGAAAAGAGACTGTCCGGCCGCCGTGTCTGCGAGAGCTGCGGCACTTCCTATCATCTGCTTTACAAGGCTCCCAAGAACGAAGGACTGTGCGACCGCTGCGGCGGAAAGCTCATCACCCGCAAAGACGATCAGCCCGAAACCATTCGTGACCGGTTGAAAGTTTATCATGAGCAGACCGAGCCTCTGAAGGACTTTTATGCTCAGAAGGGTAAGCTGCGCACTGTCATCGGCCAGGAAGAGGTCGCGGACACAACAAAACTTACTTTGAAAGCCCTGGAGGATTAACCATGATTGTGCTGAAGACGGCGAGAGAGCTCGAACTCATGCGGGAGGCGGGCAGAATCTCTGCGATGGCACTGAAGGTGGCCGGGGAGCATATCAAACCCGGCGTATCCACCAAAGACATCGACACTGTGGTGCACGATTATATCGTGTCCGAAGGTGCGGTGCCGTCCTTCTTGGGATATGGTGGTTTTCCAGGCAGCGCATGTATCTCAGTCAATAATGAGGTTATTCATGGCATCCCGAAAAAGACCAAAGTGATCCAATCCGGCGACATCGTCAGTGTAGATGTGGGCGCCTGCATCCATGGTTTCCATGGAGACAACGCCTACACCTTCCCGGTGGGAGAGATCAGCCCAGAAGCTCAAAGGCTGCTGGACGTCACCCGCCAGAGCCTGGAGATTGGCGTCAAGGCAGCCGTGGCGGGCAACCGCATCGGGGATATCGGCCATGCGGTTCAGACCTATGTGGAAGAAAACGGAATGGCGGTTGTCAAGAAGTTTGTCGGCCACGGCGTAGGAGAAAATCTGCATGAATCCCCGGATGTTCCCAACTACGGCCGGGCCGGACGGGGCGCCCGTCTGGTACCTGGTATGACGATCGCTATTGAGCCCATGGTGAACGCTACCGGAGAAAACGTCAAAGTGCTGGCAGACGGCTGGACAACGGTAACCACAAGCGGCAGCTTGTCGGCCCATTTTGAATACACCATTGCGATCACAGAAAATGGTCCTGTGGTGCTGACCCGTCCATAAGCGGGAGGGACAAAATGGAAATAGCAAAAGGCTGCGTCGTGAAATCCGTGGCGGGCCATGACGGCGGTCGGTTTTATGTAGTTCTTTCCCTAACAGATGGCTTCGCGGTCATCGCCGATGGGAAGGAACGGAAGCTGGAACGGCCCAAACGTAAAAACCTTCGCCATCTGCGGCCGACCAACACTGTCCTGGACGTGGAAACACTGACAACCAACAACAAATTGAGGCGCGCTCTCCGGGAGTTTAACGGCCCCCTGGACGCTCCCGTTAATGAGGAGCTGTGAGCGGCCCGTCACCTGCGAGGGAGGTATTTGCTTGTCGAAAGACGATGTAATCGAGATTGAGGGTACCGTGCTGGAAGCCCTGCCCAACGCCACATTCCAGGTGGAGCTTCAAAACGGTCATAAAATTCTGGCCCATATCTCAGGCAAACTGCGGATGAACTTTATCCGCATCCTGCCCGGGGATAAGGTGACGGTCGAGATGTCACCCTACGACCTCACCAAGGGACGCATCACATGGCGTTCTAAATAGCCCCACCGGGCCGGTAACAAGGAGGTATTTCAAATGAAAGTCAGACCTTCCGTGAAACCTATTTGCGAGAAGTGCAAAGTCATTAAGCGCAAAGGGCGTGTAATGGTTATTTGCGTAAACCCCAAGCATAAACAGCGCCAGGGCTAAGCTCTGGATAGAGAGCATCCTGCGGTAGGGAGAGATTCCCGCAAAGCCGCAATCAGGTACTTTCAACGAAAAGTATAGAAGGAGGTGCAACAGTTATATGGCACGTATAGCTGGTGTTGACCTGCCCAGAGAGAAGCGGGTCGAGATTGGCCTTACCTACATCTATGGTATCGGCCGCAAAAAAGCTCAGGACATTATCCAGGCGACAGGCGTCAATCCGGACACAAGGGTGAGAGATCTCAGCGAGGATGACGTTTCCAAACTGCGTGAGTACATCGACCACAATGTGCAGGTGGAAGGTGATCTGCGCCGTGAGGTCGCACTGAACATCAAGAGACTGGTAGAAATCGGATGCTATCGCGGTGTTCGTCATAGAAAGGGCCTGCCCGTTAGAGGCCAGCGCTCCAAGACCAACGCAAGAACCCGCAAGGGACCGAAGAAGACCATCGCCAACAAGAAAAAGTAACTAGGGAGGGATAAGAGAGATGGCAAAAGCAACAGCGAAAAAGGCCACTCGCCGGCGTCGTGAACGCAAAAACATCGAACGTGGCGCCGCACATATCCAGTCCACCTTTAACAATACCATTGTTACCATCACCGACACACAGGGCAACGCCCTTTCGTGGGCAAGTGCAGGCGGACTCGGATTCAGAGGTTCCAGAAAATCTACTCCGTTCGCAGCACAGACCGCAGCAGAGACCGCTGCAAAAGCCGCTATGGAACATGGTCTGAAAACGGTGGAAGTATATGTCAAAGGCCCGGGCTCCGGCCGTGAGGCTGCAATCCGTGCCCTGCAGGCAGCAGGACTGGAAGTTAACATGATTAAAGACGTAACTCCGATTCCCCACAATGGCTGCCGCCCGCCCAAGAGACGGCGTGTATAGCACCAAAGGTGCAGGAGAATCCGCGGCCTGACGCCATGCAGGCCCAGGGCGGGAGATCCCCCGCGGATTCGTATTTATCAGGAGGTGTAACCATATGGCAAGATATACTGGAGCAGTTTGCAGACAGTGCCGTCGCGAGGGCCAGAAGCTCTTCCTGAAAGGGGAGAGATGCTACTCCGATAAGTGTGGACTTGTCCGCAGAAGCTATGCTCCCGGCCAGCACGGCCAGGGCCGTAAGAAGAACTCTGAGTACGGCCTGCAGCTGCGCGAGAAGCAGAAAGCAAGACGCTTTTATGGTGTTCTGGAAGGCCAGTTTAGAAAATACTTCGAGATGGCGGAACGTAAACAGGGCGTGACCGGTGAAAACCTGCTCCGCATCCTGGAGAGCCGTATCGACAACGTGGTATACCGCTGCGGATTTGCCTCTTCTAGAAAAGAAGGCAGACAGCTGGTCCGTCACGGCCATTTCACCGTCAACGGCAAGAAGGTAAACATTCCTTCTTATCTGCTCAAGGCTGGCGATGTGATCGCGATCGCCGGTGCAAGCAAGAATTCCGACAAGATCAAAGCGGTTGTGGAAGCGAACTCCGCCAAACCGGTTCCCAAATGGCTGGATGTCGATCGTCAGAACCTGCAGGCAACTGTCGCTGAGCTGCCGAACCGTGAGGACATTGACCTTGAGGTTGAGGAGCATCTCATCGTCGAGCTTTACTCTAAGTAATGCACGACACATCGGCAAAGGAAGGCGAAAAACACGGGTCCATTTTGGGCCTGTCCGACTAGGAGGGTTATGAATGATTGAAATTGAGAAGCCAAGAATTGAGACGGCGGATATGAAGTCCGACGGGACTTATGGTAAATTTATCGTTGAGCCTCTCGAGCGTGGCTTTGGTACAACGTTAGGTAACAGCCTACGGCGTGTGCTGCTCTCCTCGCTTCCTGGTGTTGCCGTCACATCTGTCAAGATTGACGGTATTCAACATGAATTTTCAACGATTCCCGGAGTGAAAGAGGACGTCACCGAGATTATCCTCAATATCAAAGGGCTGACAGCCAAGCTTTACAGCGATGGCCCGAAGGTTGTCTGCATTGAGGCGGAGGGCGAGTGCGAAGTCACCGCCGGTTCTATCAAGGCGGACAGCGAGGTTGAAATTCTTGACCCGAGTATGCATATTGCTTCTCTGGGAGCTGGCGCAAAGCTCTACATGGAAATTACGCTGGATAAAGGCCGTGGCTATGTTGCCGCTGAGCGGAACAAGCAGACGCTGCAGACGGCCATTGGCGTGATCCCGGTGGACAGCATCTATACGCCGGTATTAAAGGTCAACTATGCCGTGGAAAATACCCGTGTCGGCCAGATTACCGACTACGACAAACTGACAATCGAGGTATGGACTGACGGAACTATTTCCGCAAAAGAGGCCGTATCCCTCGCAGCCAAGGTCCTCAACGAGCATCTCAACCTGTTCGTTGACCTCTCCGATGAAGTCTATCGCACCGAGATTATGGTGGAGAAAGACGACAACGGCAAAGAGAAGGTCCTTGAGATGACCATTGAAGAACTTGACCTGTCTGTGCGTTCCTTCAACTGCCTCAAGCGCGCAGGCATCAACACGGTAGAAGACCTGATCAATAAATCTGAGGAAGACATGATGAAAGTGAGAAACCTCGGCAGGAAGAGTCTTGAAGAGGTGATCAGCAAGCTCAACTCCCTGGGCTTTAATCTGAGCAAGGAAGAGGAATAGCTTGCAAACAACCAGGTAAAGGAGTGAATTTCGATGCCAGGTACAAGGAAACTCGGCAGATCCTCTGATCATAGAAAGGCAATGCTGCGTGCCATGGTAACCTATCTGCTGGAAAAAGGCAAGATTGAGACCACTGTCACCAGAGCCAAAGAGGTTCGGTCTATGGCTGAGAAAATGATTACAACCGCGAAACAAGACAATCTCCACTCCAAACGTCAGGTCTATTCCTTCATCACGAAGGAAAGCGTGGCCAAAAAGGTGTTTGACGAGATTGCCCCCAACTATAAAGAGAAAAACGGCGGCTATACAAGAATTGTCAAGATTGGCCCCCGCCGCGGAGACGCTGCGGAGATGGCGATCATCGAATTGGTGTAATCATAGATCGTTTAAAGCGGCAGGAAGTAAAACTTCCTGCCGCTTTTTGCTGCCCACTTAACAGGACGGACAAAGCTTATAAAAGGCGATTCGCTAAAGAACTTGACAGCCTGAAACGATAGGAAACCCAAAAAGCCCTCCCCCAGGCCGGGGGAGGGCTTTTGAAAAGGTCTGAAAAATTTATTTCGAGCTTTATCCCGGCTTGCGGGCATATTTAAAGTGGATCTGTCCTGAGAAGGGGGAGAAGCTGATGTCGGTGACATCCTCGCCCATGGCGTAGCTGGAGGTCTGATAGTAGAGCGGTACGACCACACAGTCGTCCAATAAAACTTGCTCCGCCTGCGCGAAGGAGGAGGCTTTGGTGGTGATATCGGTGCTTTCCAAAGCGGCGTTCAGAGCCTCAGAAAAGGCTGTGCTGTTATATCCATAGTAATTACTTCCCGATTCAGCTAAAAAGTTGTTGAGCAGAGATTCAGGAGCATCATAGGTGGCTTTCAGAGGGATCAGGGCGATGTCAAAATCCCCACTTTCCACCTTGGCCATGACCTCATCCTGGGGCAGTGGCTCGATATTGATATAAGCGGACAGATTGGTCTGCCAATTGCCCTGCATTAAGCTGAGAGCCAGATGATGGGGATCGGAGTCAGGATAGATAATGGTGGTTTTCTCCAGCTTTTCCAACCCCAACTCCGCCAATCCCGTATTGAAAAACTGCTTGGCGGTTTCCGGATCATAGTCATACATAAGATCTTCACCGGCAACAGAGCGGTAGGAGCGGTCCAGCATGTTGACCGCCTCGGGCACCAGCGCCTGGGCATAGGACATATAGCTGGGCAGAATTTCAATATAAGACTGCCGGTCCATGGCGTAGGAGAGCCCTTTGCGGATGTTGGCGTTCTGGAAAACTTCGTTATTGCCGTTAAAAGCCAGCACCCAGACGGTGTCCTCAAAGCTGTCATAGGATAGCCCCTGCTCAGCCACGGTATCCAGCTCGTCGGCAGTGACGGGCATGGCGTCAATCTCACCGTCCAACAGGCGGTCCAGATCCAGCCCATCCTCCTGGATATAGAAGGCGATGCCGCCGGCAATGGTTTCCTTTTCGGAGACATATTCCGGGTTCCGCCGCATAGAGACATACTCGCCATGGGACCATTTACGGATGTAAAACGGCCCGTTGTAGAGCAGCATATCAGCGTCCAGTCCATAGCGCCCCTTGGTGGAGAGGAAAAACTCCTCATTGCAGGGCATGGCAGCCGAAGAAGCCATCAAGGTGGGAAAATAGGGGTTGGGATAGTCCAAAGTGATCTGTAAGGTGTGACTGTCCAAGGCCGTTACTCCCAGCTCCTCCACCCCAGTGGCGCCCTGATAGATGGACTGGGCATTTTTGATGCAGAAAAAGGAGCTGGCGTGTGGGGAGAGGGTGGCAGGATCCACCAAACGTTGGAAGGCAAAGACAAAATCCTCTGCCGTCACCGGGGTACCGTCGGACCATTTGGCGTCCTGGCGCAGATAAAAGGTATAGATAAGGTCATCGTCAGAGACTTCGTAGCGCTCAGCCACACCCTGGGCAATTTGATTGTCCTCATCCACAGTGAGCAGCCCTTCAAAACTGTTCTGGATGACCAGCATGGATTCGTGATCGTTGGCAAGCTGGGGATCCAGGTTGGTGGGCTCTGACGTAATATCGTAGCGGAGAATCTGCCCGTCCGTCCCGCTGTGGGAACAGCCTGTAAAAAACAGGGAGACAGCCAGAGCGGCCAGCAGAAGAAAAGCGGTTATTTTTTTCAGCACAGTGATTCTTCTCCTATAAAAACATCGCCGGCAGCGATGGGAATTTCAGTGATTACGTTAAGTGTAGCATGGTTGCCATGGTGATTCAATAAAAACGAAAAAATTTCAAAGAATCTTAAAAATACCTGGGAAAATAGCCACATATTCAGTATATGTCAAGGTGAAAGCCGCAATTCGTTTATCAATAAACAAGGGAGGGCAATGCCCTCCCTTGAAGAATATCTTATGTGCCTGTCCATGCTACTGCGCCCCAAAATCGTGGAGAATGATTTCCTCCCCCGCAAGGGTGGCGGCAACATCAATGGCCCGCTGATTTTTGCTCCCCCGGAAAGGAGCGTCCAGGGTGCGAAGCTCCAGAAGAAAGGGGCCATCCATGAGCACATCGCATTGTTCCAGCAGTTTTCTGGCAAAGGGATCCTCTAATTGTAGAATCTGTTCATATGTATACCCAGAGTATATATAGAGATCCAGGCCAAGGGACTTGATTTTTGTGGCCAGCCGGTAAAGCGCTTCACATTGACAGAAGGGCTCCCCTCCGCTGAAGGTAACGCCCTGGAGCAGGGGATTTTTTTGTACCTCCGCCACCAATTTTTCCACATCGCAGTCAAAGCCGCCAGAAAAATCATGGGTTTGGGGGTTGTGGCAGCCGGGACAGTGATGGGGACAGCCCTGGACAAAGACGGTAAAACGCAGACCCGGACCATCCACAATGGATTCTTTGATCACCCCTGCCAGGCGCAGGGTGGTTTTTTCAGCCATAACTTTTCCTCCCAGGGGCAGTTGCCCTTCTTTCGCCGCAAAAGAGATGCCCCCAGATGGGAGCATCTCTTTTTGAATTTATCTTAGATGCTGTAGTGCACTACAATGTCGCCATGGTGACGCCGTGTTTGACCCTGTCTTCTACCTCCGCCCGTTTGGCGTTGTTGAAGCGGTCCAACGTGCCCACCAGATAGCCGGTGATCCGGCGGATGCGCTCGAAGGCAGGACCGTCGGCCTCGGTGCGGTGGCAGTTGGGGCACTCGTCTCCGATGATACCGGTATAGCCGCAGACCGGATCCCGGTCCACCGGATGGTTGATGGAACCGTAACCGATGCCGGATTCCTTCATGCAGCGGATGACCTGCTCAAAGGCCGCCAGGTTCTGGGTGGGATCCCCGTCCATCTCTACATAGCTGATGTGGCCGCCATTGGTCAGATTATGATAGGGGGCCTCCAGCCGGATCTTATCGAAAGCGGAGATGGGGAAGTATACCGGAATATGGAAGGAGTTGGTGTAATATTCCCGGTCAGTGACGCCGGGGATGACGCCGTATTTCTTCCGGTCGATCTTGACAAAACGGCCGGAGAGGCCCTCCGCCGGTGTGGCGATGAGGGAGAAGTTGAGCCCGCTCTTTTTGGTCTCCTGATCCATCCGGGAACGCATATAGCCCACAATTTCCAGACCCAGATTCTGAGCCTCGGCAGATTCACCGTGATGCTTGCCGATGAGGCATTTCAGGCATTCCGCCAGGCCGATAAAGCCCAAGGTCAGGGTGCCGTGTTTGAGGACCTCCTCCACCGAGTCATCGGGGGAAAGCTTGTCGCTGTCCAGCCAGACGCCCTGTCCCATGAGGAAGGGGAAGTTGCGGACCTTTTTCTGGCACTGGAGCTTAAAGCGGTCATAGAGCTGATCGATGACCAGGTCGATTTTCCGGTCCAGATCCTCAAAGAAAATATCCAGGTTGCCGTGGGCCTTGATGGCCAGCCGGGGCAGGTTGATGGAGGTGAAGCTCAGGTTGCCGCGGCCGGCGGTCACCTCCCGGCTGGGATCATAGGCATTGCCCATGACACGGGTGCGGCAGCCCATATAAGCTACCTCTGTGTTGTGATCGCCCTCTTTATAATACTGCAGGTTAAAGGGGGCGTCCAGGAAGGAGAAGTTGGGGAACAGTCTTTTGGCGGATACCCGGCAGGCCAGCTTGAACAGGTCGTAGTTGGGATCCTCCGCGTTGTAGCTGACCCCTTCCTTTACCTTAAAGATGTGGATGGGGAAGATGGGGGTCTCCCCATTGCCCAATCCAGCCTCCTCGGCCAGCAGGATATTTTTGATGACCATCCGTCCCTCGGGGGAGGTGTCGGTGCCGTAGTTGATGGAGCTAAAGGGGATCTGAGCGCCTGCCCGGGAATGCATGGTGTTCAGGTTGTGAACCAATGCCTCCATGGCCTGATAGGTAGCCCGATCGGTCTCCTGAAGGGCATATTTCGCCGCAATTCCCTGGAGGCGGGAAGCGGTCTCCTCGTCGAAATGCTGGAGCAGATAGGCGTGTTCCGCCGCCTTATAGGTGGCGTTCTGAGCAAGGGAGGGGATCAGGCCAGTTTCTTCTTTCAAGGCCTGGATCATTTGCTCGGTGAAGTCCTTGGCGTCCTCCCGGCCGGTGAGCAGCTCGATGGCCTTTGCCATGTTGGCCTTGTAGGCGTGGAGGTAAGATTTTCTCACGCCGCCTGCCATAGCGTAATCAAAATTGGGGATACTCTGTCCTCCGTGCTGGTCATTCTGATTGGACTGGATGGCAATACAGGCCAAAGCGCTGTAGCTGTGGATGGAGTTTGGCTCCCGCAGAAATCCGTGGCCGGTGGAAAATCCCCCTGCAAAGAGCTTTTCCAGATCGATCTGACAGCAGGTGGTGGTCAGGGTCAGGAAGTCCAGATCGTGGATGTGGATATCCCCGTTTTCATGGGCCTGGGAATGCTTGGGATCCAGGATGAACATCTTATAAAACTGCTTGGCGCCCTCAGAGCCATATTTGAGCATGGTGCCCATGGCGGTATCGCCGTCGATATTGGCGTTTTCCCGCTTAATGTCGTTGTCCTTAGCCGCTTGGAAGGTCAAGTCCTCATAGGTCTTCATCAGCCGGGTATTCATCTCCCGTACCCGGGTGCGCTCGGAGCGATAGAGGATAAACTCCTTGGCGGTGCGGGCATGTCCGGTTTCCACCAGGATTTTTTCCACTGCGTCCTGGATTTCTTCCACGCTGGGGGTATGATTTCCCAGCTCATTTTCGATATAATCCACCACCTGGGAGGCGAGAGAAAACGCGGTATCATAGTCGTGTCCGCCGGTGGCCTGGGCGGCTTTAAAGATAGCGTTGGCGATTTTTTCGATGTTGAAGGCCACTTCCCGGCCATCCCGCTTGATGATTTTTGTGAGCATGATCGTTTCCTCCCATATATTCAAATACTATATATTGTGTTTATAAAAATGACAATACCAATTGTATAGTATGCATATGGAAAAGTCAAGGGCAAAGGGGAGGAAAATAGCGACAATGATTCACGATTTTTCCCTCTTATTTTTGTCGTATGGGCAATTTTGCACAATAAATATCCCCCTCCTTCCGCGCTTATACGGCAGGAGGGGGATATTTCCAGAGTACTGTTACACCCGGTAGATCAAATCGGTGTAGGTGGGCAGCGGCCAAGCGTCCTCTGCCACCATGGTTTCCGCCCGGTCACAGCATTCCCGAAGCTGATTCATAGCGGGAATGACCATGTCACAGTAATAGCGGGCGGTTTGATACAGGCTCTTTTCTTCCCCGGCGTTGGCGTTGAGCTCCTCTAGGGCGGAGATACCGGCCTTTATCTTGCCGATAAGGGAGGAAAGATCCCGGACAATATCAGAGACAGGGGCCGGCATTCCTCCGGCCTCCTTGATGAGGGAGGCGTCCTTGGCCATTTCGGCGGCAAAGCGGATGCAGGCGGGCAGGATGGAGCGCCGTGCCATATCCACCATGGTGGCGGCCTCAATGGAGAGGACATGGATATAGTTTTCCAGCATGATGTCGTGGCGGGAGAAGCATTCGGCCCGGCTAAAGATATGATGGCGCTCAAACAAGGCCACATTCTTGTCCGAGATCAAAGCGGGGATGGCGTCGCAGGTGGTGTTTAAGACGGGAAGCCCCCGTTTTTTGGCCCGCTCCACCCATTCCTCGGTGTAGTTGTTGCCGTTGTAGATGATGCGGCTGTGATCCGCTACCACGTCGTGGACGATACGGCGGACCTCTTCATGGACGTCAGAGGCGCTTTGCAGCCGCTGGGCATACCGATCCAAGACATCCGCTACGGCGGTATTTAAAAAGATATTGGCGTAGGCGATGGACTGGGAAGCCCCCACCATACGGAATTCAAATTTGTTGCCGGTGAAGGCAAAGGGGGAGGTACGGTTGCGGTCGGAATCGTCCTGGGGCAGATCAGGCAGGGCGGCAGCGGCGGTGTGAAGCACCAGCCGGGACACCGTATCCGGATTGACGCCGGAGGCGATGGACTGGAGCATGGTGGTCAGCTGTTCCCCTAAAAAGACAGAGACAATGGCGGGCGGAGCCTCAAAGCCGCCCAAACGATGGTCGTTGCCGGCGCTGGCGGCAGAAAGACGGAGCAGATCCCCGTATTCATCCACAGCCTCCAGCACAGCGCTGAGAAAGACCAGGAACACATCGTTCTCCCCCGGGTTTTTACCGGGGCTCAGCAGATTTTTCCCTGTGTCGGTGGAAAGTGACCAGTTGTTGTGCTTACCGGAACCGTTGATATAGTGGAAGGGCTTTTCATGGAGTAGGCAGGCCAGGCCATTTTTCTTGGCCACAGTTTTGCAGGTCTCCATGATGAGCTGGTTGTGATCGCAGGCTACGTTGGCGGATTCAAAAACAGGGGCTAGCTCGTGCTGGGCAGGGGCCACCTCGTTGTGCTTGGTCTTGCTGGTGACGCCCAAACTCCACAGCTCTTCATCCAGGTCATGCATGTATTTGCTCACCCGAAGCCGGATCCGGCCAAAATAGTGGTCGTCCAGCTCCTGGCCCTTGGGAGGACGGGCGCCGAAAAGGGTCCGGCCGCAGAGCTTCAGGTCCAGCCGCCGCTCGTAAAGAGCCCGGTCGATGAGGAAGTATTCCTGCTCCGCGCCCACGGTAGCCATGACCCGTTTGACGTCGCTGACACCCAGCAGCCGCAGGACGGCGATGGCCTTGTCGCTGACCACATCCATAGATTGAAGCAGGGGGGTTTTGGTATCCAGCGCCTCGCCGGTGTAGGAACAGAAGGCGGTGGGGATATAAAGGGTACCGTCCTTGACAAAAGCGGGGGAGGTGGGATCCCAAGCGGTGTAGCCCCGGGCCTCAAAGGTGGCCCGCAGCCCGCCGGAGGGGAAGGAAGAAGCGTCCGGTTCGCCCTTGACCAGGCTTTTTCCCGAAAACTCCAGGATGACCCGGCCGTC
>NZ_CBDTOK010000088.1:0-5609 GCF_965361945.1 Zongyangia sp.
TCTCACCGACCCCGCCCTGGGAAATCAGCTGCGGCAGGCGGGGTATGAAAACGCGTCCCGTTTTTCCTGGGAAAGATCAGCGAAAGCCTTGGCGGAGCTTTTGGAACAGCTGCCATAAAAAGGGGAGGGGAACCTGAAAGGTTCTCCTCCCCTTTTTTCTCAAAACGAAGGTCAGTATAAAATGAACAGGCAGACGCCGTGGAGCACGGCCAGCAAGAAAGGCCCTATGATGCGCTGTCTATTTTTAAGATGGATTCCCACAAAACCATCTATGAGCTGGATCACCAGCATAACGGCAGTGATGAGGGCAAGCAGGGCAGAAAGCCGGACAAACAGCAGAAACACAGCTGCGAGAAAAAGGACGGCGCTTCGCGCCAGGAGATAAAGAGCCGCCTCGCCTCCTTTGTCTTTGGTGACAGCGCGGATGGAAAAAAGCAAACCTAAAAAGGTGCTGAGCAGGGTGATCACCATTGTGATCTCATAGGCCAAAGTCGTTTCCCCCTTTACTGTAAACGCAGTTTTCGGTGGGATCATAGCACAGAAATCAGACTTTTGCAAGATGGGGCCGCCGGCCCTTGTTATGGCGTCATCTCCCGGTAAAGCGCCAGAAGCTTTGCCGCCGAGGCCTCCCAGGAAAAACCGGCGGCATGCTGAAGCCCCGCTTCCACCTTCCGCCGCCGAAGGTCCTGGTCGGTCAAAAGGGTATAGATCCCCTGGGCGATTTCCTCTGTATCCAAAGGGTCGATGAGCAGCGCCCCCTCTCCCCCGGCCTCGGGCATGGAGGAGGTTTCCGAGCAGACCACCGGCGTCCCCAGGCTCAAAGCCTCCAGAATGGGGATGCCGAACCCCTCATAAAGGCTGGGAAAGACAAAGACGTCGGCATGGGCGTAAAGCTCCGCTTTCTCCTGGGCGGAGACAAAGCCGGTGAAGATCACCTGGCCTTCCAACCCCAGCCGCCCGGGCGCTGCCAGGATGCCGTCATACCGCCAGCCCAGACCTCCGGCCAGGACCAGCTGGTGGGGGATCCCCGCCTCCCTTTTGAGCAGGGCAAAGGCCTCCATGAGCCGGATGAGGTTTTTCCGAGGCTCCAGGTTCCCCAAGAAGAGGAGGTACTTTTCCCCGATTCCCCATTTTTTCCGGAGGGGAGTGAAGTTCCCTTTTGGCCTGGGGGTGTCAAAGGAGGGCGGGATGACGGCCACCCGCTCCGGCGGCAGATGAAATTCCCCCAGAATTTCTTCCTTTGCGCTGCGGGAGATGGTGACAATCCGGTCGCTGCGCTCCACACTGTAGCCGATGCCCCTCTGGATCCGGCGCAGGTTTTTGGGCTCCAGGGTTTCGGGGTAATAGAGATAGGAGAGGTCATAGACCGTGTCCACCACCCTGCCCCCGACCCTGGGCGGGACGATGTAGTTAAAAAAGTGGGTGATGTCCGCCGGCCCAAACAGGCGGGCATAAGAAAAGGGCAGGGCATTCCAGACCCGCCGGTAGACCCCATAGGGCAGGATCCGGCTTTCCCGGACAGGAAAGGAGAGCCCCTCTGTCACCTCCCCGCCCTGGTTGCGGGAGAGGAAGTTAAACAGGTTCCCTTGAAACGATATGTCCGGCTGCTGGGTCAGCCTGCGGATAAGCTCCAGGGTATAGGCGCCAATGCCGCTGCGCATCCCGCAGCAGGGCTGCAATTCCAAAGCTACCTTCATCTTTCTCCTCCTCCCCCTGCCGGGGCGGAATTCGCGCTGATGTTTCAATCGCAACGTAATTGCGGGCATCGCGGACAATGTCTCAAATGAAACCTAGAGCGCGTCTTGCTGCCCGCCGCCAGGCGCGGCGAGTCGCCGCAGCCAAGTCGCTCTGTGGTGTCAATCGCAACAAAATCGCGTGCGCCGCGATAGTGTCTCGAAGAAAACTCTAGGGCGCGACCTGCCTGCCGCTAGACGCATCCCACAAACAGGGGGATATCCAAGGGGGAGAGGCGGCCATGGGGCGACTGAGGCGTATTCCCAGGAGGGCTGTGTTGGAAGACAAAGCTTCGCCATAAAGGAAAGGCCATTTGGCAGCCAGCCGCCGCCCCCTTGGATTACTTTTGCATCCTTTTCTTGAGAGAAAAGGATGTGCCCGCGCGGCATGAGCGCAGAACCACCTGCCGGTGGACGGGCAGTGCCCGCTACCAGATCGCGCTGTGGCGTCAATCGAAACCCATTTGCGGGGGCCGCGACAGTGTCGCAAACAGAACCCAGAGCGCATCTTGCTGCCCGCTCGGGCCCACCTACCGGTGGAGGATACCGCGCTGGCGGGCAGTGCCCGCTACCAGATCGCGCTGTGGCACAATGGGTAACTTGGTCGCGTGAGACGCGGCGATGTTGCAGACAAAACTCAAGGACGCGTCTTGCTGACCGCAGGTCCGCGTGCGCCGCGACAGTGTCTCGAAGAAAACCCTAGGGCGCGTCATGCCGACCGCAGGTCCGAGAGAATGTTTCCGAAAGCGGCGCGGCACTGCGCCTCCAGCGCCTGGGCTTCGGCGAGGGTATCCCCCCGGAGGGAGTAGTAAATCTTCAGCTTTGGCTCGGTTCCCGAGGGCCGGACGGTGATGGTCACGCCCCCTTCATAGCAAAACCGCATCACGTTAGAAGAGGGCAGCCCGGTGGGGGATTTTTCCCCGGCGGCAGTGCGGCGGACGCCGGCTTTGTAGTCGGCGCTCCAAAGAATCCGCCGGCCGCAGAGGATGTCCGGCGGATTTTGGCGGAGGGCGTCCATAAGCCGCTCCATCTGCCCGGCCCCCTCTGCCCCCTCAAAGGCCATGGTCTGCTGGGTATCCACAAAAGCGCCAAAGCGGGCGGAGAGTTCCGCAAGGCCGTCCATGAGGGTCATGCCCCGGCCGCGGTAATCGCAGAACATCTGGCAGATCAGGAGGCTTCCCAGCACCCCATCCTTATCCCGGACGGCGGTGCCGGTCAGATAGCCGCAGCTTTCCTCCATGCCAAAGAGAAAGCGGTCCTCTTCTCCCCGGCCCTCTAAAAGGCTCAGCTGCTCCCCAATGTATTTAAAGCCGGTGAGGACGTTTTGCAGCCGCACCCCGTATCCGTCGCAGATGGCCTGGGCCATCTCGGTGGTGACAATGGTTTTCATGGCCACCGGACGCTCCGGCATGGTGCCCATCTCCTGCCGGCGGCGGCAGAGGAAGTCTAAGAGCAGCGCCCCCACCTGATTGCCGCTGAGCAGGAGGAAATCCGTCCCCTGCCGGACGGCGGCGCCCACCCGGTCGCAGTCGGGATCGGTGGCGATGACCAGATCCGCCCCCAGCTTCCTGGCCCAGCGGATCCCCTCCTCCATGGCCTGGGCCTCCTCCGGATTGGGTTTGGGACAGGTGGGAAAGTTCCCGTCTGGGCCCGCTTGGGAGGGGACCACCGTCACCTGGTCAAAGCCGGCCCGGCCCAGGGCCTGGGTCACCCAGGAAAACCCGGCGCCGTGAAGGGGGCTGTAGACAATGGGCACCCCCCTTCCCCGCTGGGACGGCAGCAGGGACTGGGATAGGACCGCGTCCAGATAGGCGTCGGTGACCTCCCGGCCCAGAAAGGCGATGCGTCCGCCGGCCTTCCCCTGCTCCAAAGAGACGCGGCGGACGCCCCGGAGGAGATCCACCTCATCGATCTGCTCCTTGATGTCCCGGGCGGCCTCCTGGGTGATCTGCCCGCCGTCGGGGCCGTAGATCTTATAGCCGTTGTAGGGGGCCGGATTGTGGCTGGCGGTGATGACGATGCCGCCGGAAAGGCCCAGGTGGCGCACGGTGAAGGAAAGGATGGGGGTGGGCATGATTTCCGAAAAGAGATAGGCCTGGATCCCGCTGGCGGCCAGCACCTGGGCGGCGGTCTGGGCAAAGTCCTGGGAAAGGAGGCGGCTGTCGTAGGCAATGGCCACCGCCGGTTGGGAAAAGCGGGAGCGGAGATACCGGGCATAGCCCTGGGTGGCGCGGGCCACGGTGTAGATGTTCATCCGGTTTTCCCCGGCGCCCATCAGCCCCCGCAGGCCGCCGGTGCCAAAGGACAGAGGCGATCCAAAGCGCTCCGCGATCTGGCGGGGATCCTTTTCGATTTCTGCTAACTCCCGGGCAAGGTGTGGGTCGGGAATATTTTTCCACCGGTGGTAGGTTTCTATGGGGTTCATGGGAGCTCCTTTCCCCTCCGCTTAAGAAAAAACGAAGGCGCTGCAATTTTTTCGGATGCTATGGGCATGATAGTCATAGTATGGACAGCAATTTCAGGAAAAATCACGAGGAAATCTGCGCCTTCAGCTTTTGGAGGCCATGGGGAGGGTTTTTATGAAGAAAACAGCCTTGATTATGGCGGGAGGACGGGGGGAGCGGTTCTGGCCCAAAAGCCGGAAAAGCCATCCCAAACAGTTTCTCTGCCTGACAGAGGACGGCAAGACCATGATCCAGCACACGGTGGAGCGGATTTTGCCCATGGTGGAGCCGGAGGACATCTATATTGCCGCCAACCGGGATTACAAGGAGCTGGTACGGGGGCAGCTGCCTCAGATTCCGGAGGAGAACATCCTCTGCGAGCCGGTGGGGCGGAACACCGCCCCCTGTATCGGATGGGCCGCCGCCCATATCCGGCGCAGGTATGGGGACGCGGTGATGATCGTCCTGCCCTCCGACCATCTGATCAAATATAACGCCATCTTTCTGGCCACCCTCCGGGAGGGGTGCCAGGTGGCGGAGGAGGGGCAGAACCTGGTCACCATCGGCATTACCCCCAGCCATCCCGAGACAGGTTACGGATATGTCCAGTTTGACAGCATCCGGATGAAGGGGAAGGCCTTTGCCGTGGACCGGTTTGTGGAAAAACCGGACCGGGCCACCGCCAAAGCCTATCTGGAGTCGGAGCAGTACCTTTGGAACAGCGGCATCTTCCTGTGGAAGGCGTCGGCTATCCTGGAAAACATCCGGGCCTATCTTCCCCACATCTATGAGGGGCTGGAGAAGGTGGAGGCCGCCATGGGCACCGCCGAGGAGGAAAAGGTCCTGGAGCGGGAATTTTTTCGGATGCCCAGCACATCCATTGATTACGGCGTCATGGAAAAGGCCAAAGATATCTACATCCTCCCCGGCGCCTTTGGCTGGGACGATGTGGGCTCCTGGCTGGCCTTGGACCGGATCAACCCCCAAGACGAGATGGGCAATGTGATTTCCGGCAACGTGATCACCGTGGAGACCCACAACAGCATCATCCAGGGCGGTGAAAAGCTGATGGCCCTGGTAGGGGTGCGGGGGATGATTGCGGTGGATACCGGCGACGCCCTCCTCCTCTGCGACAAGGACAGCACCGGGGAGATGAAACGGGTGTTGGAAAACCTCAGGGCCCAGGGCCGCGCCCAATACCTCTAGCCCCACCTACCGCCGGGCGGCGAGTCGCCGCTGACAAGACGCGGATAGGCGCTGGCAGTGACCTATTCGCGGGCTACGCGGCAATGTCGCAAATAAAACCCAGGGCGCGACCTGCCTGCCGCTAGACGCACCCTACAAACAGGGGGTTTTCCAAGGGGGAGAGGCGGCCATGGGGCGACTGAGGCGTATTCCCAGGCGGGCTGTGTTGGAAGAAAGGACATGGCCA
>NZ_CBDTOK010000089.1:0-5349 GCF_965361945.1 Zongyangia sp.
ATGGGGGTCAAAGGGGCTGCCATCGCCACCGTCATCGGCCAGATTTTGGCCATGATCTACAGCACTTACATTTTGCAAACCAAGGACCACGCCGTCAAAATCAGTTTTAAAAGCTTTAAGTTCCAGTGGTCCATTGTGGCCGATATCTACAAGGTGGGCTTTCCCTCCATTGTCATGCAGTCCATCGCCTCCGTGCTCATTGTCGGCCTCAATGCCATTTTGACCGTTTTCTCCTCCACCGCAGTGGCGGTGCTGGGGGTCTATTATAAGCTCCAGTCCTTTGTCTTTATGCCGGTCTTCGGCCTCAACAACGGCATCATGCCCATTATGGGCTACAATTTCGGCGCCAAAAACCGCAAACGACTTTTGGACGCCACCAAAATCGGCCTGGTGATCGCTGTGGCCATCATGGCGGTGGGCACCTTGGTGTTTATGCTGATCCCCCAGGTACTGCTCATGTTCTTTAACGCCACCCCCCAGATGCTGGAAATCGGCGTCCCCGCCCTGCGGATCATCAGTATCTGCTTTGTCTTCGCCGCTTTGGGCATCGTCTTCTCTACCTTCTTCCAGGCCATTGGCAACGGCTTTGTCAGTTTGCTCATCTCCCTGCTGCGTCAGCTTATCGTCATTCTTCCCGTGGCCTATTTCCTTTCCCACTGGCTCAACAGTGCCGTAGGTGTCTGGTGGGCCTTCCCCATTGCGGAGCTTATTTCCTTCCTGGCCAGTTTGGGAATGTTCGCCTATATCTATGGGAAAAGAATCAAACAACTTCCCCGAGGTGCAGATTAAATTATGAGAATACGAAGAAAGCCCTGGGCTCGGCCGGAACTTTTCGCCTGCCCCTTTTGCATTAACGAAGAGGAAAAAGCTGCTGTAGCCGGCCACTGGCAGGAACAGTTTGCCCGTCCCCAGCCTCTGTGGCTGGAGCTGGGCTGTGGCAAAGGCCAGTTTATGGCCTCCCTAGCCTCCTCCCATCCTGAAATTAATTTTATCGCCATCGATATTAAAAGCGAGGTCCTGGTGCTGGCCAAGCGGAAGATTGAGGCCGCCTATGCCAAATGCCAGCTGCCCTTAGACAACATCCGCATCCTCTCCCAGGATATCGAGCGGATCTCTACCCTCCTTCTGCCGCAGGACCAGGTGGAGCGGATTTACATCAACTTCTGCAATCCCTGGAGCCAGAAGACCAAACACCGCAAGCGGAGGCTGACCCATCCCCGGCAGCTGGAGCAATACAAAACCTTTTTGGCCCCCGGCGGGGAAATCTGGTTTAAAACCGATGACGATTCCCTTTTTGCCGATTCTGTCCACTACTTTGAGGAGTGCGGGTTTTCCATCCGCTACCAGACCCTGGACCTGCATCACAGCGGCTTTGCGGGCAACATCCCCACCGAACACGAAGCCATGTTCTCTGAACAGGGGATTCCGATCAAGTTTCTCATTGCGGTAGCTTCCTAAGGCTTCGCGGTAGTGCTGACAGAGTTCCTTTTATCTAAAGCCATCGTTGGTACAAACAAAAAGAGACGGCTCAAAAAGCCGTCTCTTTTATCTTTTGTCTTCTTTTTTCTTTCGCATATACCGGTTGCAGAGGAGAGAGGAAACTAAGGATATGGCAATCATAGCCAGGAAGGAGAGCAAGAACCTGAGGGAAAAGGGATCGGTAATAGAACTGCCCATCATGGTAGCGGGAATCATAATCGGCGTGAGCCCTAAGATGGAGCCTATCGCATAACTGGGATAGCGGATACCGTAAGCGCCCAGGAACATGCTGACAATATCCCCTGGGAGGATACTGACCACCCGCAACAGATAGGAGACCAGGACGCCGTTTTGCATGGAGATTTCCTCCAGCCGCTTCGCCTTCTTAAAACGGCCCAGCAGGGTACTGACGGCTTCCTGGCCGCAGATCTTCCCCAGAAGATAGGGCAGCGTGGTGCAGACGGCGAGGCCCAGGAAATTGATGACAATGGCCCATGGGGTGGGAAATACCACGCCGGCCGCCAGATAGATGGCCACCAACGGAAAGATGACCGATACAGATTTCAGTGCGTAAATACCCATGAAAAAAAGAACAGCCAAAAGATAGTTGTCGGGAGAAAAATGGACCAGCTGTTCAAAGGATATATTTTTAAGATTGGCTCCAAAGAGGATCAAAGCGATAAGGATGGCCACAAAGGGCAGGAATCTCACATAGCGGAAAATGCGCATACGCATCTCCTGCTTCTTTTGCGGCCCGGTCAAGGGCGCCACGCTCCATCACCCGCTTTCAACCTTTTTCTTTTTATTGTAACACAGAAAGAATTCCTACGACAACCAAAAAAGTACCGAAATAGATACCGGCTTTCAGCGTTCGCTCCATTCCCAAGAGATCCATGGCCCAGCGGGGGCCAAATGGGAAGAGAATACCAAGTACACCGCAGACAATCAAGGCTGCGCCCCCAATAGAGAGGGAAAGGGCAGAGAAAAAAGCACAGGCCCACAGCCCAAGGGAGAGGATGATCATCAGCAGATACCAGCCTTTATATTTCCGGGATCGGGCCATATACGCCGCCGCTTCCTTCTTGCAGCTTTCACTGCAACAAAACCCGCCGCCGTTGTCCAACTGGAAGATGGGCGCTTCGCCGATCTCCTTGTGACAGTATAAACACCTAGGCATATGGTTCCTTCTCCTTTTGTTTCATTGCAATATGTATTATTATAACATCTCCTGTCAAAAAAAGTCTCACAAATCACCGCCGAATTTCTGAACCTTTTCTTAACCTTTCGTGACAAAATTCCCTTTTTTCCCTTGACAGGGCCCTTTATTTGTTCTATTGTAATTTTTGTGTGTATCCGGCTCTTTGCCATATTTCTCCGTGCTTTCATACGGTTTTAGGAGGTCTATTCTTTGAACAGCAGCATTAAAAAGCTGGCTTTTGCCGGCATATTCACCGCGTTGGCAGTGGTTTGCAGCGCCTTTTATATCCCCATCGGCGTCTCTAAATGTTTCCCCATCCAACATATGGTCAACGTCCTGGCCGGCGTTTTTCTCGGCCCTTGGTATTCCTGCGGTATGGCCTTTGTCACCTCTCTCATCCGGGTGCTCATGGGCACTGGCAGCATTCTGGCCTTTCCAGGCAGCATGATCGGCGCCCTGCTCTGCGGGCTGGTCTACCGGAAGACCAAAATGCTGATTCCCACGGTCATTGGGGAGGTATTCGGTACCGGTATCCTAGGAGCGCTTGCCGCCTATCCTCTCGCCACCTTCTTTCTCTCCCAGGAAGCCGCTGTTTTTGGCTTTGTCATCCCCTTTGGCGTCAGTTCTTTTGGCGGCGCGCTGATCTCCCTGGTCATCCTGCTGGTGTTGCAGCGCACCAGGGCCTTGGATCAGCTTCAGAAAAGTCTTTCTTCCCGATGACTTGCTAATTTTTGAAAAATCGGCCCGAAGCCTGGTTTTGTTTTTCTATATTGTCCACAAACATTGCCGATTTTTCATTTTTTCTGACTTTTTATGCAAAAATGATAACCATCCAGAAATTTTATGTGGAGTTTTGTTGAAATCCCGACGTTTTTCCGGTAGAATGTAAAGTAACCTTGCTGGGGCTTCTGTCCCAGCACTCCTGTCTTTGGTAGGAGGAAGGACGGGAGCACTATCAATAAAGAAGGGGTATTGTTATGTCACAGACACCGAAAAACCGGGGACAGTTTACATCTTCCCTAGGTTTTATCTTGGCTTCCGCCGGCTCAGCCATTGGCCTGGGGAATCTGTGGAAATTTCCCTATATCGCGGCCAATAGCGGCGGTGGGATTTTCCTCGTATTTTATATCTTATTTGTATTACTGCTGGGCGTGCCCATCATGATGGCGGAAATGTCCATCGGCCGCCGCACCCAGCTCAACGCCATCGGCGCTTACCGCAAGCTCAACAAAAAGTGGACTTTCGTGGGCGTTTTGGGAGTGCTTTGCGCCTTTGTCATCCTCTCCTACTACAGCGTAGTGGGCGGATGGGTTACCAAGTATATCGTTGCTTTTGCTTCCGGAGGCAATTTCGGCTCCGACCCCGCCGCTTATTTTAACAACTTTGTGGCCAGCCCGGTGGAACCGGTGGTCTGGCACCTGGTCTTTATGGCCTTCTGCGCTATCGTGGTGGTCATGGGGGTTGTCAAAGGCATCGAGAAGATGAGCAAGATTCTCCTCCCTGCCCTCTTTGTCATTGTGGTGGTGGTTGCCGTCCGTTCCGTCACCCTGCCCGGCGCCGGGGAAGGTCTAAAATTTCTCTTTGTCCCCGATTTTTCCGCGGTTTCTTCAATTGGCGACCTAGGCAATGCCATGGTACAGGCCATGGGCCAGGTTTTCTTCAGCCTCAGCCTGGGGATGGGCATCACCATCACCTATGGCAGCTATCTGAAAAAGGATACCAACATCGCCAAGGACACCGGCATTGTGGTGGGGCTGGACTCCCTTGCCGCTATTTTGTCTGGCTGCGCCATCCTGCCTGCCGTCTTTGCCCTGGGCTTTGAGCCCACCGCCGGCCCGGGCTTGATCTTTTCCATCTTGCCGGCTGTTTTTGCTGACATGCCCTTCGGCGCTTTCTTCGGATTTTTATTCTTCATCCTGGTCTTTATTGCCGCCGCCACCTCTGCCATTTCCCTGTTGGAGGTCGTCGCCGCCTACTTTATCGACAACTTCCACTGGAGCCGCAAAAAAGCCACTATTATTATGGCTTCCCTCATGGCTCTTCTCGGCGTCTTCGCCTCCCTTTCCATGGGGCCCCTCTCCAATGTCCTCATCGGCGGCATGAATCTCTTCGACGCTCTGAGCTTCTTTACCGATAAGCTGCTCATGCCCATCAGCGCCATGCTCATGTGCGTCTTTGTGGGCCATGTGTGGGGCACCGACGCTCTGATGCAGGAGCTGGTCATCGGCTCCCCCAGCGCTATCAAGCTGAAAAAGGTCCTGTCGGTGATCCTCAAATACATCGCTCCCATCCTCATCCTTGTGATCCTGATCACCGGATTGCTTCCGGCATAATGCCGTACGGTGCGCCGTAGGAGAAGCAGCTTCTCCCGCCTGCCCAGCGGCGCAGCCGAGCCGATAGTCCTGGAATGCATTTCCCGGAAGGAGGGAAAACATCATGTTATCGGAGCTGTCTATTATTAAAGATATCAGCCATATTGCCCATACCCTGAATCAAAGCACCTTAAGCCAACGGGAATATCTCCAAAACGGAGGGGCATATGGCCCGGACATTTTTCAAGAAGACTTTGGCAGTTTTGCAAACTTCTGTGAGCTAGCCGGTGTCAAATGTAAAAGGGACTAAAGTTATCATATAAAAAGGGAAGGCCTTGGTATTCAAGGCCTTCCCTTTTT
>NZ_CBDTOK010000090.1:0-7103 GCF_965361945.1 Zongyangia sp.
GTAGGCTCCGCCGCCGAAGTCGGTATTTCTTCCGGCTCTTTTGTCCCGCTCCACGGCATAAAGGCGATAAGCGGGATCGCGACGATCACCAGCGAAAGAACCGTCGCGAATTGTCGTTGTATCCTCTTCACATTGCCACCCCGCTGTCCGCTTCAAGGGATAGCCACCATTCCTGATTGTTCCGGAAGCGCTCATTCGGGCAAACGTCGCAATCTTCCGCCGCGCACCCGCTACAATACCGCTTTTGAAATTCCGTGTCCCACGGCGCTTCTAATATCGGGAGGGAACGCAAGAACCGCCCCAGCTCTTGCGCGCCCGCCGCGATTGTTTCAAAGTTTGTTTTGCTCATATTGAATAGCCGTCCTTCCTAAACTGCGGCGGATTAGCTTTCCTCCGCTTCTTTTCTTTTCGCGATTTCGATATTAAGGTTCATTTTCCAGTAGTGAAAATGATTGAACATTTCTTGCGTGTAAAGAAGCCCGTCCGCCCGCCGAACGTCAATTCCCATTGTGATTTGCAGGAATTCGGCAAGCCCGCAAAAGCGCCCACAAAGATTTGTGATGGTGTTCAACTTCTGTTCTTCGGTGTATTCCCTGTTTTCGTATGCCGCTTTGCCCTCTGCAACATACTTTTGCATACGGTCGATCAATTCGATAACGATTTCTTCTTTTGTGTCCTGCAAGCCCTTGTCGCTAACGGTCAGCGCTCCTAACTGGTACTTTTTCATATTGAATAGCCGTCCTTTCGTTATTGATTTGCGGCGCGCCTGTTGCCCCTGCGCCTGATATTCTCTTGTGCGGTCTGCTGTGCAAGGTCGGCGCTATAAACAGGACGCTTGTTTTCGTCAAGCTCTCCCGTGTATCCGCGTTTAAGCTCTTCGTAAATAGCGGCGACGCTTCTTCCGATCTTCGCGGCAATCTCCACCGTTCTAATTCCTTCGCCGTAAAGCGCTTCGATCTCTCGGCGCTGATCGAACGTCAAATACGAATACCCGTCCATTTTCAAGCCTCCTTCCGCCGATTTGATAAAAAAATAAAGCAGGAAAACCGTTTCGGTTTTCTCTGCTTTTAATGTTACTCCGCACAATAGTCAAAAAATTTTAAAAAAAATTTGACAACAATTTCATTTTGTGGTAAGATGACAGCCATAAGAACAAAGGCGTTCAAAAAAACGCTTTTGTTCTTTTTTTATTTTACAGAAAGTGAGGGCTAATTATGGAGTTTTCTGTCATCGATACCCTATGGGTCTTCCTTGCGGCCATCCTAGTTTTTTTCATGAACTTGGGATTTGCCAGCGTAGAAGCAGGTTTTGCAAGGTCGAAAAACACGGTTAATATCCTATCGAAAAACTTTATTGTTTTCGCAGTTTCCTCTCTGGGATTTATACTCTTAGGCTGGGGACTTATGTTTGGTGGAGACAACCCTTTCATGGGAACCGAACATCTATTTATTCTTGGAAATCAAGATCTTTCATTTTATGATCAAACCTTGACCTCCTCTGTTCCCTTCTGGGGGAAATTCTTCTTCCAGCTCGTGTTCTGCGGTACAGCTGCAACCATCGTATCCGGCGCTGTAGCAGAACGTGTCAAATACGTCACTTTCATTATTTTCTCTTTTGTCCTGACCCTCGTCATCTATCCAGTTATCGGTCACTGGGTCTGGGGCGGCGGATGGCTGGCAGATCTTGGATTTATGGATTTTGCTGGCGATTCCGTTGTTCACTCTGTTGGTGGCTGGGCGGCACTGGCCGGCGCAATGCTGCTGGGACCGCGCATTGGAAAATATGGCAAGGATGGAAAACCAAGAGCAATTCCCGGACACAGTATGTCTTTGGCAGTGATCGGACTTTTTGTTCTCTGGCTAGGATGGTTTGGGTTTAACCCCGGCTCGACAATGAGTTTCCAGAATCCATCCGATGTCTTCCATATTCTGATGACAACCAACACTTCGGCCATTGCAGCAGTGCTTACATCGACGATTACATCTTGGATTGTCTTGAAAAAACCAGATTTGGGGATGACCATCAATGGCTGTCTCGCCGGCCTGGTCGGTGTTACCGGTGGCTGCGCCTATGTAACGATTGAAGCTTCCATACTGATTGGCGCACTCTCTGGCATCTTGGTAGTATTTGCTGTTGGCTTCTTTGATAAGCTCAAAATTGACGATCCGGTAGGCGCAACTTCTGTCCATCTGGGATGCGGCGTGTTTGGTACCATATGCGTTGGCCTTTTCGCCAAAGAAGGAGTGACCTCTCTTTCTACCACAAATGGCTTATTCTATGGAGGCGGTTTCAACCTTCTTGGCATTCAGTTGATCGGTATCATTGCCATTGGCGCCTTTACCTTTATTACCTCTGGTCTGGTCTGGTTTGTCCTGAAAAAGACCATGGGCATCCGTGTTTCCCGTGAAGAAGAAATTCAGGGATTGGATATCGGCGAACACGGTAACATTGCCTATCCGGATTTCGCCCCTGTTACGGAAACATTTGAGGATGAGACTTCCATTGGGGATATGGCTGTACCTGTTGCCACTACGCAGTCGGCAGTTAGCGTAGAAAAGGCAGTACCGGTTGAACATCATGAGACAGCTGGGGCAAAAATCACCAAGGTCTGCATTCTGACCAATCAGAATAAATTCTCTCAATTGCAGGAATCTTTAGATAAGCTGGGGATCACCGGTATTACTGTCACAAACGTCTTTGGTTATGGACGGCAAAAGGGTCACACCCTCTACTTCAGAGGGAATCCAGTATCTTCTCGCTTGTTGCCTAAGGTTAAGATTGATATCGTCGTCTGCAAGATTCCGGTGGAAACACTGATTAAAACTGTTCGGGATAACCTCTATACAGGCAATATTGGTGACGGTAAAATCTTCGTCTATGACGTTGAGGATGTTGTTAAGATCCGTACTGGAGAGCGCGGTTATGATGCGCTACAGGACGAAGTTATAGGAGACGATTAATGCTTAATATTTCTTCCTACACAGTATAAGAATAATGTAGGATCTCTATAATAAAATCCCCCTTGTCGATCGACAAGGGGGATTTTATTATAGA
This sequence comes from Zongyangia sp., assembly GCF_965361945.1. NCBI lineage: Bacteria > Bacillati > Bacillota > Clostridia > Eubacteriales > Oscillospiraceae > Zongyangia > Zongyangia sp. Next base: position 3,055 of record NZ_CBDTOK010000090.1, read on the forward strand.
GATGTTTCTCATTTCAAAACAGAAAAGCTTCCATCGGCATCCATCGTAAGGGAAAGATCGCCTAACCTACTCCCCTGTAAAACACGACGAAGGCTGACGCCATCGCCTGTTTTATAGAACTCCTCCGCCTCTTCTCTGGAGAATCCGCCAAGCATCTTTCTTCCAATGAGACGTTCTTTCAGGTCCTTCTCTTCAGCACGGATATAGACCGTATAGTCTGCTAGGGAAGCCAACTCCTTCCATTGTCCCTCCTGGAACAATAGCCAGTTGCCTTCAATCAGCACAATTGGTGCAGTCACCAGCAATTTTTCCTCGACAACGTCATGCAAACGGCGGTCATAAATAGGCCACATGGGATCACCTTGCCTCAGAGCCTCCAATTTTTCTCTGAAATGCGGTACATCATAGGTTTCTGGACTTCCCTTTAGTTGCTTCATAGGAAGCACGGTTCCGTCTTTCTGTTTGACAGTATGGGCAAGAATATAGTCTTGGTGATAATGAAAACCGTCCAATCCTATGGCCTGCATAGCAGTACAGTTATTCTCCTTGGAAAGATGCGCTAAAAACATGGCGAGGGTCGATTTGCCGGTTGCGGGCGGTGCCGCTAAAAAGACAATGATCCGTTTTCCCCGTTCCTTCTGCATCTGATCCAGTCGATGAAGCAAAGGCAGAAAAATTTCATCAATATTTTCTTGGGTAAACTTTGCCTCCACCGGCAGTCCATTGACCAAGAATGAAAAAGTTTTCCATGTTTTCATTGGTGACACCCCTAGCTATGATAAAAATAGTCTTCTAAATCCCGTTTAATAACAACTATTGTTATCATAACACAAAACGGAAAAAACGCCAAGAGAAACGAAAGCGTAGGGCTATAGCTAAAATACATGATAAAAATATCGGGACAGTAGCCGACGTGTAGAGGTTTGATGTTTGCACAGCGCTTGAGCCAATTGATGGCTAAAATGCAAAACTTGCCGTCTTTCTTCTTCCGTGCAAGACACACCAGAAAAGCGGGCTTTCTGCACATTCCTGAGCACCATTGTCAATTGATCCTCATGAAGCCATGGAAGCTTCTGACATACTTTTTGGCTATAACTTTCGGGGGTATCCAAGTTTTCCGGATTATCACATTCGGCTATATGGAGCATCAATTGTATCCATCGATAAGCTGCTAGAACAGCTGCATCGGTATCCTCTTGTATAAGCTTCTGGCGCCTGTTATATAGTGCAATCTTCCGGGCCAAAAATGTAGCGAGTACCAGCAGGACGATCACACCGGCGGCATAAGCCACAAAAATCCAATTTGCCGACATACCCGGTCTATTTGCATTTTGAGTTTCCGGGATCGATGATGAACTTTGACTGGACTGGGACTCTGCATCGGGCTCTGAGGAAACCGCAGGATCTTCATTTTCTAGATTGTCTTCTTCAGGTATGGACTGCCCCTGCTCTTCGGTATAGCCAGGGGTCATTTCAACAGGAATCCATTCCATTTGGTAAGGGTCATAGACCTCTACCCACGCATGGGCCTGACTGTCGTCAATTGGGAAGTATCCATCCTCATCCCGGCTTTTCTCAAAGTCAGCAGCAGAAATTCCAAATCCTTCCGCATAGCGGGCTGGTATCCCCATCGACCGCAGCAATACAGTGGCCGCAGTAGCAAAATGGACACAATATCCCTCTTTGCTTTCGCTGAGAAAATAGGTGACAAAATCCTCTTCTTCGGGGATGATTTCCGGCGCCAAGGTGTACCGGCATTGTTGAGCTAAAAGACTGCGTAAATTCTCGCAGATCTGCTCCACATTCAGATATAGCCCACCAAATGTGTCGTAAGAAAAGATCGGCGCCAGTCCATATTGGCTGCGCAACGTATCGGCCCTATCCTTTACATCCGCCGGCAAGGCTGTGTAAGTATCATATACATACCTGCGGTAAGCATATTGTTCGCTCAAAAATGTATCAAAAGTGATTCCCCTCTCATTGGTCCACCCTTGGTTTGCCTCCACAAAGGATCCGTTAATCATAGAAGTATCCAGGTAGATATAGTCCAAGCTGTCCCGGCTTTCGTCAACCGGACCTTGAAAATAAACCGGACCTGGTGTCCGCGCAATGGGATAGGATTGGAGCACATAGTCATCAATCCCTCCAAAGCCAGCAGTAGCCGCCGCTGTATCCTGGATAAACCAAGCCTTACCCAATTCTTCTATTCTGGTTCTTAGACCATTAGGGATCAAAAAAGTAGAGTTTCCCAACGCAATGTTTTGGATGGAAATCTCCTGCAAAGGTGCTTCGTAGGACAGGGCGTCATTTCCCTGGAAAAAGGAAAGATAGTCCGCCAACATGGTTTGAGGGATTAAATTGGAAAACTCTGTGGAAGCTTCCTCATAGTCAATATCCGGTACCTCCTCCCACTGAGAACCTGTAAAAACGGCTCCGGCGTATCCACGCAGGTAAAAGGGGACATCCATGGAAGACTTGACCTTGAGCACCGTCTCCCCTTGTGCCCGTATCGCCCCGAGATTTCTCAGATCGCCCCGGCCCAGACCAGAGTAGCCACCGCTCAACATCCTTACCAGATCAAATTTTTCCATGGCCTGTTACAGATTGTCTATCGCTGGAGGACGCTTATATTCTTGGGATGGCAAAATGAGCGAGGCACAGAGCAAAGAGGCAAGAAGCACTGGCAGCATTGCCAAGGTGGTAATATGCTGGGGAGAAAACCTCGTTGATTGGGCTCGGATTATTTTGGATTGTTTATTTTTATATTTTGCTTTGGATAGCAGGGTCAGCCGGGTTTGTGCGCTGCTTTTATAAACATACATCATGAAATAAGCCGCCATCAGGCCAAAAAAAGCCGATAAAGGCGGTGTTATCACAAAATAAAGTGCAGCACAGAGAAACGGCGCAGTACATCCAATTACGCCCCAAACACTGGGCCGGCGTATGATGAAAAACCCCAGCGCAAAAGCGATAAAAAAGTATAGAAATAGAATAAACAGTGTACTCTGCCAACTCTGCACCTGTTCGCTTACAGAATCTGTCACAAAGGTGGGAAAATCCCACATGGAATGCTCTGTAAATTGCCGCATGATCTGATTAAGTACATGCATGAAGCCCTGGCGCAGATCCGAAATGATAATCCACGCATAAAACAGCACAGCACAGATGGGAATCAATGTGATCCAATACCACTGTTTCATTGAAAATAGGATCAAAAATACAAGGATATAGGCAGATAAGCCGCCGATAATCCATTCAATCTCTACAGGTATCTGAAAACAGTATAAAAAGCAATACAAACTACCGAATAGAGCAAATACAAAAATAGCGAGCCGCATGAGGGCGAGCCAGAAATTGTCTACCGGGCGTTTAGATGCCTGAAATTCATTGGTGAGGTTCTCTAATTTATCAGAAAATAGAGTATTTCCGTTTTTTCGCATCAAACCAACACCCCCAGTTGTTGTTCTAAAGGACTGTCGTCCAATGCGACTACATCACATCCCGCCTGCTGTAGCTGAATAGCAAGATTTTCTCCCGGTCGGGTCATCAATACTGTAACCTTCCCCTTTTTCTCCGATAGAAAACTAGTCAAAGCTTCTCGGAGCATTGAGTTGTCCTCGCCGGCGGTTTCTCCTGTGGTCAGATAAACAAGATGTCTCCCCTGTATAGTTTTCCCTTGATTTAGAAACTGCGTTAACACCTCGTGGCGATTATTGCCAGACAGTGACAGCACACTATGCAACACACCGGATAAATCCCCTGTATTTGCCACTAAGGCCGTTTCCAGCGCTTCACCAGTTATCCAACTAACGGAAAAGGGAATATCCTGTTGGAGGAGGGCTATCGCCAGAGATGCAAAGGTGTCTAAAAGCCGGTCCATTTCTTCAAGCCGCGCTTTCATGCCAATATCCAGCAAAAATTGGACAGCAAACTGCAAGGGAAGCCCATATTCCTTGACCATAAGTTTATTCTGCCGTAAACTCAATTTCCAATGGACATCCCGCAGGCGGTCCCCCTGTTGATATTCCCGCATCTGAAAAATTTCAGAG
>NZ_CBDTOK010000091.1:0-16502 GCF_965361945.1 Zongyangia sp.
ATGCAGAAAATTTCGGAACTGCCTGTTCCCAAACGGCCCATCTTTATGGTGATGTCCAGCTTTGACAACGAAAAGTTCGAGCGCCAAGTTTTGCAGGAGGGCGCGTCTTATTATTTTCTCAAGCCTTTTGATGTCAGTGTGATGGCAAAGCGGATTATGCAGATCGCTGGTCTTTCCACCGAATCCGCCGCTCCCTTGGTCAGTCACACGACGGCGCGCAAGGAACCGGACCTGGAGGTGATGGTCACCGAGATCATCCACCAAATCGGCGTTCCGGCCCACATCAAAGGCTATCACTATCTGAGAGAATCCATCATGTTGGCGGTGGAGAATCCGGACATCATCAATTCGGTGACCAAGCAGTTATATCCGTCGGTGGCTGTCAAGTTTGAGACAACCTCTTCCCGTGTAGAGCGCGCCATCCGTCATGCCATTGAGGTGGCTTGGGATCGGGGCGATGTGGATACCCTTAACTCCTATTTTGGCTACACCATCCACAACGGCAGAGGGAAGCCGACCAACTCTGAATTTATTGCCATGATCTCCGATAAGCTGCGGTTGAAACTGAAAAATGCCAACTGAGGAATCTTTTCCCAACATCTAGGCGCGTCTCGACATTGAGGCGCGCTTTTTTATTAAAGAACACCAAAAATGGGGAAAATTGTGTGAAGTATTTTTGCTACATCCCTGGCAGGGCATGAGTTGTTCCCATTTTGCAAAAGTGATATAATATAGGTTAAATCCTGCGCTTTTTCTTAGCGCAGGGTGGTTAAGAAAATGAGGTGAGTGTTTGGCACCGACTGGAAAAAAGCTCTACATCATTGTGGGACATTACGGCAGCGGCAAGACCAATTTTGCAGTCAATTTAGCGGTTGACCTGCAAAAGAGGGGAGAAAAGGTGGCTATTGCCGATATGGACATTGTCAATCCCTATTTCCGTTCTGCTGATTTTACCGAACTGTTCGAGAAATTAGGCATTGACGTGGTCAATCCTCCTTTCGCAAACACCAATTTGGATATTCCCTCTGTTACAGCGGAAATCGACGGCCTGCTGGAGCGCCGGGACACTTCGGTGATCCTGGATATCGGCGGGGACGATGCAGGCGCCGCAGTGTTGGGCCGGTATTCCCAGAAGATCAAGGACCGGGGCGAGTATGAGTTATTATACGTCATCAACAAAAGCCGGTATTTGACCAGGGAAGCGGATGATACCATCCAGGTGCTTCGGGAAATTGAGGCCGCGTCAAGACTAAAGGCGACAGGGCTTGTGAACAATACCCATCTTTGTACCGAAACCATGCCGGAGACGGTGGAGCATGCCTTTGACTACGCCGATGAGATCGCGGAGAAGACGGGGCTTCCCATCCTTTATACCACAGTGCGGCGGGATTTATTGGAAAAAGTCGACCCAAAGGGGAGGACCTTATACCCTGTTGACATCTATGTGAAGACGCCGTGGCAATAACAGAAAATCAGGCGGTTTGAACCGCTTACATATATCATTAGGTCTTAGATAGAGAGGAATGTGAGCAAAGCATGGCAAAGATTACCGTCAACGAAAACAAATGTAAGGGCTGCGGGCTATGTGCCACAGCCTGCCCCAAAAAAATCATTGTCCTATCCAAGGACAGGCTCAATGCCAAGGGTTATCACCCGGCAGAGTGCATTGACTTTGAAAAATGTATTGGATGTGCAATGTGCGCGACCATGTGTCCGGATGTTGCCATCGTTGTGGAAAGGTAGGGAACAACATTGGCTGAAAGAGTACTCATGAAGGGCAACGAAGCACTGGGCGAAGCGGCAATGCGCGCCGGATGTCGTCACTTCTTCGGTTACCCCATCACCCCCCAGACAGAGCTTTCTGCGTATCTGTCCAAAATGATGCCCAAGGTAGGCGGCACCTTCCTTCAGGCAGAAAGTGAAATTGCTGCCATCAACATGGTGCTGGGCGCTGCCAGCGCCGGCGTTCGGGCGATGACCAGCTCTTCTTCCCCCGGCATCTCCCTGAAATGCGAAGGCATTTCCTACATAGCGGGCTCCGACCTGCCCTGCGTCATTGTCAACGTGCAGAGAGGCGGCCCGGGTCTGGGCGGCATCCAGCCCTCCCAGGCGGATTATTGGCAGGCCACCAGAGCTCCCGGCCACGGCGACCTCCACGCTATTGTTTTTGCCCCCTCCACCGTTCAGGAGATGGTGAACATCGTGTTCGAGGCCTTTGACAAGGCAGACGAATACCGTATGCCGGCGATGATCCTGGCGGATGGCATGCTGGGCCAGATGATGGAGCCGGTGGAATTCCCGGAACTGAAGGCCCATACAGTGGAAAAGCCCTGGGCGACCAATGGCCATAAGGGCGAGAGAAAACACAATATCGTCAATTCCCTGTTCTTGCAGCCCCAGCAGCTGGAGGACAAGATCAGAGAGCGCTTTGAAAGATACGCAATCATTCAGGAGAAGGAAGCCAAGGCTGAGGAATATCTCACCGAGGACGCAGACATTGTCCTGGTTGCTTATGGCGCTTCTTCCCGTATTGCCAGAAGCGCGGTCAACTCCGCCCGTGCTGAAGGCATTAAAGCAGGACTCATCCGGCCCATTACCCTGTGGCCCTTCCCGGTGAAGAATATCCAGGCTGCCTGCAAGAGTGCGAAAGCATTTTTGGCAGTGGAGATGAGCATGGGCCAGATGGTGGACGATGTCCGCCTGGCTGTCAATGGTGAGCATCCGGTCCACTTCTTTGGACGGACCGGCGGTATCATCCCGTCGCCGGCAGAGGTCCTGGCAAAAATTGAAGAAATTTCAGGGGGTGCAAAATAATGGCTGTTGTTTTTGAAAAACCCCATGCCCTTGCGGATACCACCTTCCATTACTGCCCTGGATGTACCCACGGCATTATCCACCGTCTGGTGGCGGAGGTCATTGACGAGCTGGGTGTGGAAGGAAAGACCGTAGGCGTATGCCCGGTCGGCTGCTCTGTTATGGCGTACGATTATTTTAACTGCGATATGGTAGAAGCGGCCCATGGACGTGCTCCCGCTGTGGCCACCGGCCTCAAGCGCGCACTGCCTGACAACGTCATCTTCACCTATCAGGGCGATGGTGACCTGGCGGCCATCGGTACTGCGGAAACTGTCCACTCCGCAACCCGTGGTGAGAATATCACCATCATCTTTGTCAACAACGCCATTTATGGCATGACCGGCGGCCAGATGGCTCCCACCACCCTGCCCGGTCAGGTAACCCAGACCACCCCTTATGGCCGTGATACCAACACTGCCGGTTATCCGGTGCGGGTGTGCGAGATGCTCTCCACCCTGTCCGGCGTAGCGCTGGCACAGCGTGTGGCCGTGGATACGGTTCCCCACATCAACGAGGCGAAAAAGGCCATTAAAAAAGCATTCCAGAATCAGCTGGATAACAAGGGATTCTCGATTGTAGAGGTGCTTTCCACCTGCCCGACCAACTGGGGAATGACCCCCACAGAGGCCCTGCAGTGGTTGCGTGACAATATGATGCCCTATTATCCGCTGGGCGTCTATAAAGACGTGGAAGAGGGGGTAAAGAAATAATGGCAGGAATCAATATGGTTTTTGCAGGCTTCGGCGGACAGGGTATTCTGTTCGCGGGAAAGGTCTGCGCTTATAGCGGTTTGATGGAAGAGAAGGAAGTATCCTGGCTGCCCTCTTACGGACCGGAGATGCGCGGCGGTACTGCTAACTGCAGTGTCTGCATTTCTGACGAGCCCATTGGCTCTCCGCTGGTGCTCACACCTGATGCGCTGATTGCGATGAACATCCAGTCCTATGATAAATTTATCGATGCCGTTGTCCCCGGCGGCGTTGCTGTTATCGACAGCACCCTGGTGGACAAGAAAACCGAGCGGCAGGACATCAAGGCATTTTATGTGCCGGCCACCCAGATGGCCAATGACCTGCAGTTGCAGGGACTGGCCAACATCATCCTCTTGGGCAAACTGCTCAAGGAGACTGGTTTTGCCTCTTTAGAGGCGGTGGAAAAAGCAATCGCCAAATGCGTCCCTCCGAGAAAACAGCACCTACTGGAGCCCAATATGCGGGCCATCAAGGCAGGCATGGAAGCATAATAGAACTCTCTCTGATAAAAATCCCCTCTGCTATGTGCAGAGGGGATTTTTTGGCGCTTGGGAGTCCGCTTTTCTTTATCCGGCGGATGTGATAAAATACAAACAACTGGAAAGGAGGAAGGGCCATGCTGAGATTGCTGCTGGGAGTTTCGGGCACAGGGAAAACCACCTATCTGCTCCGAAAGGCAGAGGAAGCATCCCAACAGGGAAAGCGGGTCTTTTTTATTGTCCCGGAACAATATTCGTTTGAAACGGAAAAAGCGGTCACCGCTTTTCTGGCGCAAGGCGGCGAAAAGATCGAAGCGGTCAGTTTTTCCCGGCTTTGCAATCTCATTTTCCGAGAGTATGGCGGGCTTTCAGGGGAAAGCCTGGATGACAGCGGCAGGACGATGCTCATGAGCATGGCGTTGGATCAGGTGAGGGATCACCTGTCTGTCTATGAGCGGCAGGCGGGGAACACCGCCTTCGCCTCCAAAGCCCTTTCCATGCTTGACGAGTTTAAAAACTCCTCGCTGGGTCCTGAAGAGGTGGAAGAACTGTCTCAAAGTCTGGAGGGAAGCCCCGTTGGGGAAAAGCTTTCCGACCTGTCGCTCATCTACAGTGCCTACGAGGCAATGCTGGAACGGGGACGCCATGACCCCAGGGATGATTTAATGCGGGCCCTTTCCTTGGTACAAGATACAGATTTCTTTTTAGACTCTGTGGTTATCCTAGACGCCTTTTTTTCCTTTCCAAAGGCAGAACTTGCCCTCATTCAGTGCGCGCTGCAAAAGGCGGAGGAGGTTTCTGTTTCCCTTTGCTGCGATTCACTTACCGGTACAGGGGCCAGGGCCTTTGATGTCTGTCGGGACAGCGCCCGCCGGTTGATGAGGATGGCCAAGGAAAGCGGTTGTACAGTAGCGCCGCCGGTTCTTCTGACGGAAGTTTATCGTTATGAAAAGGCAACCCTTGGCCATGTAGCGGCCCAGTGCGCCTATGTCCCCGGGGAGAGGACCGGTCAAAATGACGGTTCTGTCCTGGTGGCGCAGGCGGGAGGCCGGTATGAGGAGGTGCGCTTTGCGGCGGCTACCATCCGCAAGCTTGTCCGGGAGGAAGGGCTGCGCTATCGGGATATTGTTGTCATCGCCAGGAGCCTGGAGGACTATCAGGCTCCTCTGGAAGATGTGTTTGCCCGCTACGACATCCCCTATTTTATGGATCAGCGGATTCAGGTGCAGTATATGCCGCTGATGAACCTGGTTACCTCCCTGGTGGACATAGCCCGAGGGAATTTTTCCACTGGGGATGTCATGCGGCATCTCAAAAGCTACCTTTTGGAGGTGGATTCTGACAGTATCTATGACCTGGAAGGCTACTGCTATACCTGGAACATTGACCGAAACGGCTGGCTTCAGGAATGGAAGCAAAATCCTTCCGGCATGCAGACCAGGATGACGGAAGAGGATGGGGAGAAGCTTGTCGCTCTGGAGGAGTTGAGAAAGACCATTGTGGGCCCTCTGTCCGCTTTTCGGGAAAAAACCCGCGGCAGCCTGGATGGAGAGGCTTTTGCCCGGGCCATCTTTGCCTATCTAGAGGAAACAGGGATACCGGGCAGGGTGGAAATGCTGGCAAAATCCTATGAGAGGGCGGGGGAGAAAAACAGAGCGGATGAGCTGTATGCCTGCTGGGAGGTGCTGATGGGCATCCTAGAGCAGTTTTCCGCCGTATTGGGGGGAAGGCAGCTAGGCCTTGCCCGGCTGGGAGAGATGCTCAGCCTTTCCATCGCCGGGAGCGACCTGGGACATATCCCCCAGACCCTGGATCAGGTGACCATCGGTGCGGCCGACCGCATCCGCCCCAGTGGCCCAAAGGTGACCCTGATTTTAGGGGCAAATGAGGGGGTGTTTCCCCTGAGCGCGCCGCCTCAGAGCTTGATTTCCCAGCCGGAGCGCCTGCTGATCAACCGTCTGGGGGAGCAGGTTTTTGAGACCTTGGAGGACCGCTTTTATAAGGAGTTTACCTATATTTATATGGCGGTGACATCGCCCTCCCAAAAGTTGGTCATTTCCTATCCCACCATGGATGTGGAGGGCAAGCCCTTGTTCCCGGCTCCCTTTGTTCAGCAGATTTGCACCATGGTGGAAGGGCTTGCCCCTTTGCATATAGATCGGCTGCCAGCGTCTTATTTTGTAGAGAATCAGCGTTCGGCCATGGATATGTTGGCAGAACACCTGCGGGAAGATCTGCCTGAGACGATATCCCTGGCCAAGGCGGCAGCTAGGACGCAAAAAGAGATGGTAGAAAACCTCTTTTTCCTAGCGCAGAATAGGCCCTACGCGCTCCGGGAGGAAGCAAACGCCAGGGCTTTGCTGGGAAAAAGGCTTAAACTGAGCCCCTCCCGGCTGGACCGATATTATCACTGCCCCTTTCAGTATTTCTGCCAGGACATGCTGGGGCTGCGGCCCCGGAAAAAGGCGGAATTTTCCCCGATTCAGTCGGGCAGCGTTATCCATTTTGTGCTGGAGCAGATGGTGTCCCGCCATGGGGCCAGAGGGCTGCATCAGTTGACCCGTGCCGCCCTCCGGGAGGAGTGCCAGCAATTGCTGGCCCAATACCTACAGACGGTATTCGGGGAGGGGGAAATTCCCAAAAGAATGAGGTATCTTTTTTCCCGGCTGACCGATACCCTGACCCGGCTGCTCTCCCAGCTGGCCCGGGAGTTTGCCCAAAGCCAGTTTGAACCGGTGGATTTTGAACTGCCTATCCGGGAATACGGAGAAAACAAGCCGGTGGAGCTTGTCTCTAAAACCGGGGAGCATATCCTGGTGGAGGGGATCATCGACCGGGTGGACATGGCGGTAATCCGGGGGAAAAAATATGTCCGGGTGGTGGACTATAAATCCGGCGTCAAGCAGTTTTCCCTTTCTGATATTGCCTATGGGCTGAATATGCAGATGCTGATCTATCTGTTCTCCCTTTGGGAAAACGGCGCGGGGAAGTATAAAGACTGTTATCCTGCCGGGGTTCTCTACATGCCGGCCAAAAGCGAGATCATCACCGCCGACCGCCATGCCACCCCGGAGCAGATGGAGCAGGAACACGCCAAGACCTTGAAGATGAACGGCCTTCTTCTGGAGGATGAAGAGGTGGTGGAAGCCATGGAGCCAGAGGTTCGGGGGGTATTCATCCCGGCGAAAAAGAAAAAGGACGGCACCTTTGACAAGCTGTCCTCCCTGGCCACCCTGGCCCGGTTTGGCAAGCTCAGCCGCCATGTCAACGATGAGATCATCCGCATGGCAGACGCCTTATGCCAGGGGAGGATTGGCGCTGATCCGGTGGAACAGGGAGGAATCCCTGCCTGTCACTGGTGCGACTTTCAGGCGGTATGCAAACATGAAGGGGGAGACGGAGCCCATCTTCTCCCCACCTTGGATAAAGAAACGTTCTATGCCCAGCTGGATGAACGATACGGAGAGGAGGAATAGGCCATGGCAGTCAATTGGACACCTATGCAGCACCTGGCGATTTCTTCTCAGGGAGGACCCTTGCTGGTTTCCGCCGCTGCTGGCAGCGGGAAGACAGCGGTGCTGGTGGAGCGGATCATCCGGAAAATTACGGATCCGGTGAACCCGGTGGATGTGGACCGGCTGCTGGTGGTCACCTTCTCCAATGCGGCGGCGGCCCAGATGCGTGCCCGCATCGGGGCCAGGCTTAGTGAACTGCTCAGCGCAGACAGCAGCAACACCCAGCTCCTTCGCCAGCAGACCCTGCTCTCCGGAGCCCACATCAGCACGGTTCACGCCTTCTGCCTGGAGCTCATCCGGCAGAACTTTATGCGGCTGGATCTCCCTGCCGATTTTCGGATTGGGGATGAATATGAGCTTTCCACCATCCGGGCGGATGTGTTGGAACAGCTGATGGAAAGCGCTTATGAAAGCGGAGGAGAAGCTTTTTATGACCTGGTGGAGCTTTTTTCCTCCACCAAAAATGACAGCCGCTTGCAGGAGATTATCGACCGCCTTTATGGCTTTTTGGTCTCCCATCCCTTTTATGAGGACTGGCTGGATCAAAAGCTGGCGGATTATGAAAACGCTCCGGCAGCGGGTGAAAGCATATGGGGCAGGATCATCCTTTCCTACGCCGGGGATACTGTGGAGCGGGCGAAACGGATCACCAAGGATTCCATCGCCCAGATGGCGGGGGATGAGGCCATGGAAAAGGCCTATCTTCCCGCATTTCAGGATGATTTGTATCAGTTAGAGGCCCTGTCCCAGGTGTTGAATGGCGGGAACTGGGATGCTGCTGTCAGCGCCCTGTCCCATTTTCAGTTTATGAAATTGGGGCAGCTGAGAAAGTATGAGAATACGGCTTTCAAGGATCAAGTGCAAAACGGGCGGAAGATGGTCAAAGAGAGTATTGTCTCCTTGCTCAGCCATCAGTTTTGCGCCAGTGAGGCCGAATATCAGGAGGATATTGCCTTTCTTCTGCCCCATATCCGGCTGTTGTTTGACCTAGTTAAGGATTTTGCCCGGCGTTTTTCCCAGGCAAAGCTACAAAAGAAGATCATTGACTTTTCCGACATTGAGCAAATGTCCCTGCGCCTGCTGATGGAACGGGGAGAAAACGGTTACCAACAGACCGATACGGCAAGGGAGCTTTCCCAATCTTTCGATGAAATCCTGGTGGACGAATATCAGGACACCAACGAGATCCAGGACATGATTTTCCGCGCCCTTTCCCAAGAAGAGCAGAACCTCTTTATGGTAGGGGATGTTAAGCAGAGTATCTACCGATTCCGCCAGGCCATGCCAGAGCTTTTTCTGGAGAGGAAAAACCAATACGCCGACATTACCCAAGGGGTGCGGCCGGCAAAAATTCTGCTCCAGAACAACTTCCGCAGCCGGAAGGGGGTCACCGACGCCGTCAACTTCCTTTTTTCCCAGCTGATGAGCGAGCAGGCGGGAGAAATTGTCTACGATGAGGGGGAGGCCCTTTGGCCCAGCGCGCATTTTGAGAGCCCTGATGGGTTGCAGACCGAGCTGTGGGCCCTGGATCTTTCTTCCTGTGCTGACGCCAAAGAGCGGGTAGAAGCAGAAGCCGCTTATATCGCGGGGAAAATTGCAGCCATGCTGCGGGAGCAGGTTTTGGTGGAGGAAGGGGGAGAAATCCGCCCCTGCAGGGCGTCGGATTTCTGCATCCTCCTGCGTTCGCCCAAGGGCCGGGCGGAAGTCTATCGGGATGCCCTCCTCCGCGCTGGAATAGGCGCCGGATGCGACCTGAGCGGCGGATTTTTTCAGTCCAAGGAAATTCAGACCATCCTTTCCCTGCTGCGGGTGATCGACAATCCTCAAAACGATGTGGCGCTGGCCGCCGCCCTTCTCTCCCCGGCTCTGATGATGGACGCGGACGATTTGACCCGCATCCGGCTCTATGACCGAGGTTCTTCCTTTTATATAGCTTTGTGCAAAGGGGCCCAGGCGGGGGATGCCCAGTGCGGGAAAGCGCTTTCCCTTATCCAGCGGATGCGGGATTTTGGCATTGCCAACCCCATCTACCGGCTGGTGCAGAAAATATACGATGAAACGGGGCTTATCTCTAAAATGATGGCCTATGAAAGCCCCAGACAGCGCCGGGACAACCTGCATTTGTTTGTGGACTACTGCCGCCGTTATGAAGCGGGAGGCTATCAGGGCCTGGGGGAGCTGCTGCGGCTATTGGATCGGATGATCGAGGAAGAAGACGATCTGCCTGGAGCCCAAAATCTGGGTGAGGGCGGGGATATGGTACGGATTATGAGCATCCATAAGTCCAAAGGGCTGGAATTTCCCGTGGTTATCCTGGCGGACACATCCCGCCAGTTTAATAAGTCCGATCTGAAAAGCGCGACACTGACCCATCCCCGTCTGGGCTTTTCCTGTGTCCGGCGGGATCTTGCTACCCTGAAGCAGTTTACCACCGTTCCCCATGAGGCGCTGAAGCTGGAAACCCTCCGGGCCCAGCTTTCTGAGGAGATGCGGGTGCTTTATGTGGCACTGACCAGGGCTAAGGAGCGGCTGATCCTGTCGGTGGGTCTCAAGGATATGGAGAAGAGCCTGGGCAGGTTGGGAGCTCTGCTGGGGGAAGAGGTTTCCATCCCTCCTAGCGCTGTTATGGGAGCAGGTTCCTATGGAGAGTGGATCCTCATGGGAGCGCTGCGCCATCCGGACGCGGACAAACTGAGATTGCTGGCGGGGCTCCCCAGCGGAAAAGCATTGGATATGAATGGGGGAAGCCCCTGGAAGGTAGAGGTCGTCCTGCCGGAAAACGAGGAACAGAGTATGGGAAAAGAAATATCCTATGAAAGCCGGGAGGATTCGGAGCTGACAAAACAGCTTCTCCTCCAGATGGATTTTTCTTATCCCTATGAAAAGGCGGTGCGCATTCCAACGAAACTCTCTGTTTCCCAGGTGGTCAAAGAGGGGCCGGGACATCGGTTTCTCCGCCGGCCCTCCTTTTTGCGCCACGATGAGCTTACCCCGGCCCAAAAGGGCAACGCCATCCACAAGTTCATGCAGTTTGCCGACTTTAAGGCAGCCAGCCGCAGCCCGGAGGAGGAAATTGCCCGGCTGGTAGAGCGCCAGTTTATCTCCCCACAGGAGGCCCAGTGGGTATCTCCCCAAAAGGTGAGCAGCTTTTTTGAAAGCGGGATAGGCAAGCGGATGCTGGCTTCCCCCCGACTTCTGCGGGAATACCGCTTTTTGGGGGAAGTCTCCGCTGAAATTGCCGGCGGGGAACCGGGAGAGGAGCCCATTTCCATTCAGGGAGTTATGGACTGTCTCTTCTTTGAGGGGGAGGAGATGGTCATTGTGGACTACAAGACCGACCAGGTCAAGGGGCCCGAGGAGCTTGTGGCGCGATACGCCGGCCAGCTGGCCCTGTATGAAGAAATCGCTCAGAAGGCGTTAGGGCATCCTGTCAAAGAAAAAATCCTCTATTCCTTTCATCTCGATGGGGAAATTCGGGTATAGCTTGGCTTTTATGCGAAAAACTGTTGACAGAATGGCAATGTTTTGCTAAGATAGTTAAGACAACAAAGTAGAACCGTCAATCCGTTCTCACCTTTTCGCGGCCTTGTAAAAGGCGGCAGCGCAGAAGGTCAATACCACTCGGCACAGGATATTTCTGTGCTTTGATTCGTGTATTGAGCGTGGATGGTTTGCCGTCCACGCTTTGTATTTTACTTTGGATTTTGGAGGTGCTTGACAATTAGCAACAAGGAACTGCAGATCAATGAGGAGATCAGGGACAAAGAAGTCAGGGTGATTGATGCCGACGGCAGCCAGCTGGGCATCCTTTCCGGCAGAGACGCGCAGCGTATTGCTTTGGAAAAGAACCTGGACCTTGTAAAAATCGCTCCCCAGGCGAAACCGCCTGTTTGCCGCATTATGGATTATGGCAAATACCGCTTTGAGCAGTCCAAGCGCGAGAAGGAAGCAAAGAAAAACCAGCGGGTCATTGAGATTAAAGAGGTGCGCCTCTCTCTGAACATTGACACCAATGATTTTAACACAAAGGTCAATCATGCACAGAAATTCCTGAAAGCCGGCAATAAGGTCAAAGTCTCCATTCGGTTCCGCGGACGCGAAATGGCTCACGCCCAGCTGGGCACCGGGATTATGCAGCGTTTTGCAGATGCTTGTAGCGAATTTGGAAGCGTTGAAAAGATGCCGAAGATTGAGGGACGCAGCATGACAATGTTCATTTCGTCCAAGCCCACAAAGTGATTTAGGAGGAACTATAAAATGCCTAAGATTAAAACACACACTGGTGCGAAAAAAAGGTTCAAACTGACCAAAAATGGTAAAGTGAAACGCGCCCATGCATTTAAATCCCATATCCTGAACAAAAAATCGACAAAACGCAAAAGAGGTCTGCGCAAAGCTACTTATGCTGACAAGACCAATATGAAGCAGATCAAGCTGCTGGTTCCCTACAAATAAGAGAACTGACGATCAAAACCAAAGATTGTCGCAAGACCTAAAAACGAAAGCGGATTGTCGAAACCGGCATCCTGCGCTTTACTATTGGAGGTAACGAAACTATGGCACGTATCAAAGGGGCAATGATGACCCGCAAGAGAAGAAAAAAAGTCCTCAAACTTGCCAAAGGCTACTATGGCGCAAAGAGCAGACTCTTTAAGACCGCAAAACAGGCGGTCATGAAATCCGGCAACTATGCCTATATCGGCCGCAAACAGAAAAAACGCAACTTCCGCAGCCTGTGGATCACCCGTATTTCTGCTGCTTGCCGCATGAATGGAATGAACTATTCCACCTTCATGAACGGTCTGAAAAAAGCCCAGATCAACCTCAACCGCAAAATGCTCTCTGAGATCGCTATCAATGATCCGGCTGCATTTACCGCACTGGTTGAAAAAGCAAAAGCTGCTCTCTAAGAGCTTTGAAATATGCCCGTGTCGGATGACCCGGGCATATTTTTTCATATGGAAGGCAGCCAAAGGAGGAAGAAGATGGATATCCTCACAAGCCGGGAGAATCCGACGGTGAAAAACCTGTGCAAGCTTTTGGCAAGCAAAAAGGCGCGGCGGGAACAGGGCCTTTTTGTAACGGAGGGCGTAAAGCTGTGTTTAGAGGCCTTTCGTTCCGGCGTTTTGGTAAAGCAAATATTTTATACCCCGGAGAGCTTGGAAAAATATCCCGAAGAGATGAAGTATTTGCTTTGCCAAAGCCCCCATGCCACCCCAATTTCCGCAGGGGTGGCCCAGAAAATATCCACCGCCTCCACTCCGCAGGGGGTATTTTGTCTGTGCAATCTGCTTGACAACCAAAAAACCCTTGCTAAAATAAACAGTAACGGGAAATATCTGGCTTTATGCTCCCTGCAGGATCCGGGAAATATGGGCACTGTCATCCGCAGTGCGGAAGCGTTCGGCATTGATGGGCTGATTGTCACCGGGGATTGCCCCGATATCTACAGCCCGAAGGTGCTGCGCTCCACCATGGGCAGCGCCTTCCGCCTACCCATTGCCGTGACCGATGACCTGCAGGATTTAACAGTCCGGATGCGGGCCGCTGGTGTCTCTGTATATGGCGCTGCCCTATCGGAGGACAGTGTTCCTTTGACTGGACTTCATTTCGACGGCGGTGCCCTTGTGCTTATCGGCAATGAGGGCAACGGCCTTTCAGCAAAGGAACAGGCGCTGTGCGATCAGAAGGTCATCATCCCCATGAAAGGCAGAGCCGAGTCCCTTAATGCGGCGGTGGCCGCAGCGGTATTTCTGTGGGAGATGACAAAATAGGCAAAACGATGCCGGAAAACGGCGGAGGAGGAAGACAGATGGTCTCCACTCGTTATTGGGTTTGGCTGCAGTGCTGCATCCACCAAGGCAGTGCTTTGATCTGTGACATTTTGGATGTGTATGGTGATCCCCAGCGCTTTTATGAGGCCGTGTCCTCCTGCGACCCGGATGCGGGTCTGAAGGAACTGACCAGCATCACCAATTCCCAGCTGCAAAAATGTAAAAATACGCCGCTGGACATAGCGGACAAGATTATATCCGACTGCCAGCGGGTGGGATGCGACATCCTCTGTTACGACGCCCCGGAATTTCCCGATCGCCTCCGCCACATCTATGCCCCGCCTGCTGTTTTGTACCAAAAGGGCACCCTTGCGGGGCTGGATCAGATCCCGGCCATTGCCATGGTGGGCACAAGAAAGATGACGCCCTATGGCAAGAAGGCGGCTGTGGACTTTGGCACCCAGCTGGCAAGAGCAGGGATTTGTGTCATCAGCGGTATGGCGGTGGGCGTGGACATTATGTCCATGAAAGCGGCCCTGAAGGCCGGCGGCTATGTGATTGGCGTGCTGGGCTGCGGCATTGATGTGAATTATCCAGCGGAAAACGCCAAAATGAAGGAACTTGTCTCCAAGTACGGCTGTATTGTGACCGAATATCCGCCGGGCACAGGTCCCTGGAGAAGAAATTTCCCAGCCCGCAACCGGTTGATTTCCGGGCTTTCTCTAGGCACACTAGTCATCCAGGCGCCAAAGCACAGCGGTTCCCTGATTACCGCCGATGACGCGCTGGAACAGGGCAAAGACCTGTTTGTGGTGCCAGCACCATTGTATGATCCAACGGTATCCGGCAATCTGCGGCTTTTGCGGGATGGCTGTATCCCTGCAACAGAACCTGCCGATGTCATAGATTTTTACCGCTTCCGGTATGAACGGGAGCTGCTACAGGAACAGAGAAAGAACAAGGCGCGATTGACGGGAGAGCCTCTCCCAGCTTTGGAGGAAGAAACAGACGCGCCCTTGAAGGAACAGGCGGAAATTGAGCCGGATCCTGAGTATAGCCCGAAGCTTTCTCAGCAAAATAGAAACAGCGGGCAGGATGTGACGGCTCATCACCGGTATTCCCAGGATCCCAAGGTTTCGGAAGAAGCGCTACAGGTTTACCGGGTGCTGAGCGAAGAACCTGTCCATATGGAAGAGATTGCCCAGACCTTGGGAATGCGAATTTCTCAGGTGCTCGGCGCTCTGACAGAGCTGGAAATTGCAGGGGCGGTACGGTCCTATGCAGGACGTCGCTATGGAAAATGAGTGGAATGTTTGCCCAAAAGCATTTCCTCTGCATATAGATGGACGTGAAAGCGTCCGGTTTTTGAAAGTTTAGCAATTGGGAGGTTAGCATGTCGAATTTAGTCATTGTGGAGTCGCCGGCCAAGGCGAAAACCATTCAAAAATATCTGGGGAAGGACTATGATGTTGTGGCGTCTATGGGCCACATCCGGGACCTGCCCAAAAGCCGGCTGGGCGTGGATGTGGAGCATAATTTCGAGCCCCACTACATTGCCATCAAGGGAAAGGAAGAAATTATCCGCAACCTGAAGGCCAAGGCAAAAAAGAGTGACCATATCTATCTGGCCACCGACCCGGACCGGGAAGGGGAGGCTATTTCCTGGCATCTGGCCCATCTTTTGAAAATACCCACCGATGATGAAAACCGGGTGACCTTCAACGAGATCACCAAATCGGGAGTCCAGTCGGGGATGGAGCATCCGAGAAAGATTGACCAGGACCTGGTGGACGCTCAGCAGGCCCGCAGGATCCTCGACCGGATTGTAGGTTATAAGATTTCGCCCTTCCTGTGGAAAAAGATTAAGAGCGGCCTTTCCGCCGGCCGGGTTCAGTCGGTGGCGGTCCGGCTGATTGTAGACCGAGAAGAGGAAATCCGTGCCTTTAAGCCGGAAGAGTATTGGAGCATTGACGCCAAGCTTTCCGCGAAAGGCTCCCGCAAGGTGTTCGGAGCAAAGCTTCACTCCAAAGACGGAGAAAAGATAGAGATCAAAAATGAGGAGCAGGCCAACGCCATCCTGGCAGACCTGGAGGGCGCTCCCTTTGTGGTGGGCAGCGTCAAGAAAGGGGTCCGGAAAAAGACGCCGGCGCCTCCCTTTATCACCTCCACCCTGCAGCAGGAGGCCTCCCGCCGTCTGGGCTTCCAGGCCCGGCGGACCATGAAGGCGGCCCAGGAGCTCTACGAAGGCGTGGATGTGGAAGGCATGGGCCCCACCGGACTGATTACCTATATGAGAACCGACTCTCTGCGCATCTCCGATGAGGCTAGGGCAGAGGCAGAGACGTTCATCCTGGAAAAGTACGGCAAGCAGTATCTCCCCCAGACCCGCCGGGTCTATAAAACCAAAAGCTCGGCCCAGGATGCCCATGAGGCCATCCGGCCGGCTATGCCCTCTCTGACGCCGGACCGGGTAAAATCGAGCCTTTCCTCCGACCAGTATAAACTGTATAAACTCATCTGGGAACGTTTCATCGCCAGCCAGATGGCTACCGCGCTTCTCAATACCGTATCCGCTGACATCAACGCGAAAAACTATACTTTCAAGGCCTCGGGTTATTCGGTGAAGTTCGATGGTTTTACCGTGCTGTATGAAGAAAGCAAGGAGGAGGACAACGAGGAAAGCGGCGTTTTGCCGCCGCTGGTGGTGGGAGATCCTCTCAAGGTGAAATCCCTGGATGGCACCCAGCACTTTACCCAGCCGCCGCCACGGTATACAGAAGCTTCTATCATCAAAGCCCTGGAGGAAAATGAGATCGGACGCCCCAGCACCTACGCTCCTACCATCTCCACCATTCTGACCCGAGGTTATGTGGAGCGGGAGGGCAAGCAGCTCAAGCCTACAGCGTTAGGTGAGATCACCACCAAGGTGATGAGCGAGAACTTTGCCAACATCGTGGATGTGGCCTTCACCGCAAAGATGGAAAAGGATCTGGACCGGGTAGAATTGGGCAAGGCCGATTGGGTCAAGACCCTGGACCGGTTCTATAAAGATTTCGCCAAGACCCTGGAGACAGCGGAGAAGAATATGGACGGCACCAAGATCAAGGTGCCGGATGAGGAAACCGA